>CBDTYP010000221.1:0-5724 GCA_965364645.1 uncultured Gammaproteobacteria bacterium
CCGGATCCTGCCCCACGTGGGAACGACGCGGATGACCTGGTATGCCTGCAGTCTTGCCTTCCTCGCGGGCGTCGTCATGACAGCCGGTTTCGACGCCCTCGCGCTTCCCACCACCGGATTCGGCATCGGCCTGGTGGCCGCCGTCGTCTCGATGTTCGCCGTCGCCGTCGTCTCCATGTTCGTGGCCGTGCGCCTGGTGGGTCCCGTGCGGCTCGCGACCTTCCTGTGCCTCGAGCCCTTGACGGCCATACTCGTCGCCGTCCTCGCCCTCGGCGAGAGTCTCAAGGGCGGCCAGTGGATCGGCATCGCGCTGGTCGGACTCGCCCTCCTCATCGCCAGCCGCCAGGGCGCCGCCCAGGACGCCCCCCGGGACATCCCCACGGACGTCCCCAGAGACGTTTCCAGAGACGTTTCCAGAGACGTCAAACCCCGGTAGTGAGACCCAGGCCGCGGCCCCCCGCGGCCAAAACGACCATCCTTTAGCCGTGTGACGCAGGCCCGCCCTGCGGCACAGGGACTAACCCCATTCCGGCCCGCGACCCGTTTCAAGCTGAAACCTTTCCGTCCCGGCCGTGTACCACCTGGAAATGAACACGAGGAGAGCAGAGCGCGTGAGCGTCGAAGCGGAGCCCATGGAAGCGATCGTCAATCTGGACGAGCGCAACTGGCTGCCCCGTCACTGCCGGGGCGATGCCCGGGCCTTCGGCGAGCTCGTGAACGCCTACCAGGCTCCCGTGTACGGCTATCTGGTGCGCTGCGGGGTGCCGTCGGCGACCCGCGACGACCTGTTCCAGGAGATATTCGTGAAAGTCCATCTCGCCGCCGCGAGCTATCAACCGTCCAGGCCCCTGCGACCCTGGCTGTTCACCATCGCCGCCAACAGCGTGCGCAATCACTTTCGTGACGAGGGCCGCCGAGCGGCCCTGCGGGCGCCCGCGGAGGATGTGCCGAGCGGGGATCACGGTCCCAGGGCCCTGGCGGAAATCCAGGAAACGATGGCATGGCTCGATCGTGCGCTGCCGGCACTCCCCTTCGCCCAGCGCGAGGTGCTGCTGCTCGGCACGGTTGGCGGCCTGCGCCTGCAGGAGATCGCCGGCGTGCTCGACATGCCGCTGAACACGGTCAAGACCCTGACCCGGCGCGCGCGCATGGGACTCGCGAAGGCACTCGTGGCCGACTCCGCGCCGAGCGCGGGAGGTGCGTCATGACGACGTGCGCCGCGTTGCAGGAACGCCTCGCCGACGAGGGCGTCGACCTGCTGGAGCGGGACGCCACGTTGCGCGCCCACGTCGATGGCTGCGCCGACTGCGCTCCTTACGTAGAAGCGCTGAGGCGGATCGACACGGGGCTGTCGGAGCTGCCCCACATCGAAGCGCCGACGGCGCTGATCGAGAAAACGGCTTCCGTCGCCGGCGGCGAGGTGCCGTCCGCGTCCGCGCCGAGTCGCCGGGTCTCCCGGGATCCGCGGGAGGTTCAAAACAGGAAGCTCGTCTCCGCCCTCGCCGCCAGCGTCATCCTCGCGGCCGGCTTCGGGCTGGTGGAATCGGTGCAGCAGGAGCTCGACGGATTGGATCACTTCTACGAGCAAAGCTTCGCCGACGCCTCCCGGGGCCTGACCTTCGAGCTGAGCGACAACGCGCCGGCGGCGCTCTCGGCCCCCAGCGCGCCGGTGGCCCCGGAGGTTTACCGCGAGGGGGACGCGACGCGAAAGCAGGTGGCGCCCAAGGGCCAGGAGCTCGCCTCGATGGTCGCGGAGGCGGAGCCGCCTGCGCAGCCGATGGATTCGCCCGCGCTGCTGCAGTACGCACCGGCCGCGGCCGCGCCCGCGCGGAAGGAGAACAAGAAGCGGGACCGACAGCTTCTACGGGACGCGGAACGCTCCCTGGGCGCCGCGAGCGCCCCCGACGCCGATCGCGCCAGCGGCGCGGGCCGTGAAGACGACTCCCTCGGGGCGAAGCTACCGGCGTCCATCGAAGAGCTGCCAGCCCTGGCGCTCAACGCGGCCCCCGAGCAACAGCTCGCGATGGCCGACGAACGGCTCGCGATGCCGGGCAAATCCGGCCGCGTCGAGGACGCCAAGGACAAGCTCGAGAAGAAGGCGAAGAACTCCGCCGTCGGCGGGTTCGCGAACGTCACGGACCCCCGCCAGGTCGCCAGGCTTTTCCTCGCCGAGCAGGAAAGACTGACGGGCCTCGCACCTCAATCGGCGACCGGCTACTGGGCCAACACCTACGTGCCGGGAGATCCCTCCATCCGTCTCCTGGAAGCGCGGCTGCAACGCTGGGATCGCAGCATGCTCACCGCGAGTCTCGGCGACACGCGCCTCGAGTCCGCGGCGCGTCAGAACTGGCAGCCCTTCGACATCCCCGGGAATGCGGCGCTCGCCGCCTACCTGCATGCCGACAAGCGCGGCGTCGACGGCCGTTCGCGGCTGCGGGTCCAGGTCGGGCTGCAGGCGTCGGAGAAGCGCAGCGGCCTGCGCCCGGACATGAACGTCGGCGTGGTGCTGGATCTGCGCCGGCCGCTGGACGACGCCACGGGCACGAAGCTGCGCGCGCTGGTGAACGCGCTCGCCAAGGCGCGCCAGCCCGGCGATCGCTTCTCCATCACCGTCGCCGGCCACCCCGGCGGGCTGCTGGTGGCGCCGGAGGCGTTCCGTCACGGGCCGATCCAGGTCGCGATGCAGTCGCTGTTCACACGCACCGCCGACACGCCCGCGCCCGCGATGGATCTGCTCGCCGCAATGGACACCGCGACCCGCAACGTGCGCCAGGGTGACGACGCCTCCGCGCCGCTGGGCGCGAGCCTCGTGCTGCTCGTCTCCACGGCGCCCATCGCGGAGCAGCGCCAGGCACTCGAGAGCATGGCCCACGAGAACGCCGTCGCCGGCATCGGCCTGAGCGTGGTCGCGGTGGGCGGCGGCGCGGACCTCGCCGCCATCGACCATCTGGTGCTGCTCGGTCAGGGACACCGGCGGGTGCTCGCGTCCGCCGACGGCGCGCGCAAGCTCGTGGACCGGGAGCTGCACGCAGCCAGCCGCGCCGTCGCGCGGGCCGTGCGCCTGCGCATCCGCCTCGCCCCCGGCGTCGAGCTCATCGACGTGCTCGGCTCGGAGAATCTCTCGGAGCCGGCGGCGCAGCGCGTGCGGGAAGCGGAGCAGAGCATCGACCGGCGCATGGCCCGCAACATCGGTATCCGCGCCGATCGCGGCGACGACGAGGAAGGCATCCAGATCGTCATCCCGAGCTTCTTCGCGGGCGACAGTCATACCGTCCTTCTGGACGTGGTCGTGCCGGGACCTGGACCGGTGGCCGACGTCAGCATTCGTTACAAGGATCTCGTGTACCGGCGAAACGGCGTCGCCCGTGCACGGCTCACTATCCAGGACGATCACCGCGGCCCCGGACCCCTGGAGCGCAACGTGCTCAAGAACCAGCTCGCCCACGAGCTGGCCGAGGCCGCGAACGCCGCCGGCGCCCAGCTGTCCGCCGGCAATCGGGGCGCCGCCATCCGAACGCTCAACACCGCACGGGAGCTGATCGCCGGCATGCGCGAGGAGATCCCGGGGTGGGACAACGACGACGAGCTCCGCGCCGACGAGGCGCTGCTCGCGCAGTACCTGACGGTGCTCGGCCCGAGATTCGCCGGCCAGCAGCGCGATCACCTGGCCGACTCGCTGCGCTATCTCGCCTACCGGCGCCTGATATCGCCACACGATTGACGTTGATGAATTGGCAGATGAACTGACAGGGGGCGGAGCCCCGGAGATTCGAATCATGAGAACCTTCCTTCTGACATTGATGATGTGCATCGGCCTCGCCGGTCCGGCGCAAGCGTCGACGGATTCGGGGAGCGGTGAGGTGCGTGTACCGCTGGACACCTACCGCCACCTGGTGGAGCAGGCCAACCGGGACCCGCGGCCCGCGCCGGCCGCCTACGCCATCGGCGTATCCACCATCCACGTCGCGATCGTCGACGACGACAAGCGCACGACCGCGCGGGTGACGGTGGCGCTGAACATCGAGACCTTCGAGAACGAGTGGACGCTCGTGCCCGTGCTGCCGCCGGGCGCGGCGCTCAGCGACGCCCGGGTCAACGGCGCGCCGGTGCAGCTGGTGCAGGGGCCCGACGGCCTCGCCTGGAGCACCGACAAGGCCGGCACGGTGGCGATGGAGCTGCGCTACGGCGTGGACGCCCGCCGATCCGAGGGCGGGTTCACGCTGCCCCTGCCGGTGCCCCGGGCGGCCGCCACCAATCTGCGGCTCGCGTATCCGGGCACCGGGGTGGATCTGGCGATCATCCCTGCCGCCGACGTGCGAACCAGCGTGAACGCGGGCAACACGCTGTTCGAGGCCAAGATTCCGAGCACCTCGTCGGTGCTGGTGACCTGGCGCTCCGCGACGCTGCAGTCCCATGCCGTGAGCCGGGCCCGCTACTCCGGAGAGATCCAGGGCCAGGCGCTCAACTGGAACGCGGACTTCGACGTGGAAGTCTTCGAGGGCGAGCTGGTAAAGCTGCCGCTCATGCCGAGCACGGTGACGCTGGGGGAGTTGCGGGTCGACGGCGAGCAGGCGACCGTCGTCGAGGAGCACGGTCAGTTCGTGACCGTCGTCAAGGGCCGCGGCATGCACAAGGTGAGTGTCACGTTCCAGGTGCCGGTGACCACCGAGAACGGGCCGCCACGCGCGAGCCTCCAGGTCCCCAGGGTCCCCGTATCCCAGTTTCAGTTGAACCTCCCCGGCAAGAAAGAGGTCACGGTGAATCCGACGGCCAACGTCGTTACGACCCATGAAGAGAACGCCACCGTAGCGACGGTATTCGTGCCCATGAGCGAGACCGTGATCTTCTCCTGGGTGGACGCGGTGCCCGAGGACGTGCGCACCCAGGTGCGCGCCAACGCGACGCTCTACCATGCGGTGCACGCCGAGGAAGGCGTGCTGCACGTGCACGGCCTGGTCGTCTACGAGATCAACCGCGGCGAGACCAACCTGCTCAAGCTGCGGGTGCCGAGAGACGCCCAGGTCACGAGCGTGACGTCGCCGAACGGCGGCGTCTCCGACTGGACCGAGAGTGCCGATGGCGGCGCCGCGGACAAGACCATCAGCGTATTCCTCGACCGGGCGGTGAAGGGCGAGTTCGTGCTCGACGTCGCCTACGAGCATCTCCTCGGCGGCGGCGAGCAGGCCCTCGAGCCGGTACCGGTCCCGCTGCTGGCCGCCGAAGACGTGCACCGACAGCGCGGCATGGTCGCGCTGCTCGCCGGGCCGGAGCTCACGCTGCAGCCCCAGGTGGAGGATCGCATGGCGCGGGTCGGTGAGAATCAGCTCCCGGCGTTCGTGCGCAACCTCCTGACCATGAGCGTCGCGCACACCTACAAGTACACGGAGCGCTCGCCGGAGCTGGTCGTGAAGGCCGTCGCGCCGGAACGCAAGCAGGGCAAGTTCGACGCGCAGATCGACACGCTGATCTCCATCGGTGACGTGACGATGAAGGGATCGGCCACGGTGGAAATCAACGTGAAGTCCGGCGCCCTCCTCGCCCTCGCGCTGCGCCTGCCCGACGGCGTGAACGTCCTGGGAGTCACCGGCCCCTCCATCCGCAACCACGACGTGAACGCCGGTGACGGTCATCAGTCTATCGATATCGACTTCACCCAGGAGATGGAAGGGCAGTTCCGGCTCGAGGTGAACTACGAGCGCATCATGGGCGACGGCGATCCGGAGC
>CBDTYP010000222.1:0-5719 GCA_965364645.1 uncultured Gammaproteobacteria bacterium
ATCTTCTTCATGCGCCAGATGCAGGGCGGAGGCGGCGGTCGCGGCGCGCTTTCCTTCGGCAAGAGCCGCGCGCGGCTGCTCGGCGAAGACCAGGTAAAGGTGACGTTCGCCGACGTCGCCGGCGTGGACGAAGCGAAGGAAGAAGTCTCGGAGCTCGTGGACTTCCTCAAAGATCCCGCGAAATTCCAGAAGCTCGGCGGCAAGATCCCCCGCGGCGTACTGATGGTCGGTGCGCCCGGCACCGGTAAGACGCTGCTCGCGCGCGCCATCGCCGGCGAAGCGAAGGTGCCGTTCTTCACCATCTCCGGATCCGACTTCGTCGAGATGTTCGTTGGCGTGGGCGCTTCACGTGTGCGCGACATGTTCGAGCAGGCCAAGAAGCATGCGCCCTGCATCATCTTCATCGACGAGATCGACGCCGTCGGCCGCCATCGCGGCGCGGGCCTCGGCGGCGGTCACGACGAGCGCGAGCAGACGCTGAATCAGCTGTTGGTTGAGATGGACGGCTTCGAGGGCATCGTGATAGCCGCCACCAACCGTCCGGACGTGCTCGACCCCGCGCTTCTCCGGCCCGGCAGATTCGATCGCCAGGTCGTGGTGCCGCTGCCCGACATCCGCGGCCGGGAGCAGATCCTCAAGGTGCATATGCGCAAGGTCCCCCTGGACAAGGACGTGAACCCGAGCATCATCGCCCGGGGAACGCCCGGCTTCTCCGGTGCCGATCTCGCCAACCTCGTCAACGAGGCCGCGCTCTTTGCCGCCCGCGCCAACCAGCGCTCGGTGGACATGGATAAGTTCGAGAAGGCCAAGGACAAGATCATGATGGGCGCCGAGCGCAAGTCCATGGTGATGAGCGACGACGAGAAGAAGCTCACCGCGTTCCACGAGGCCGGTCACGCCATCGTCGGCCTGCTCGTGCCGTCTCACGATCCCGTCTACAAGGTGACCATCATCCCGCGCGGCCGCGCGCTGGGCGTGACGATGTTCCTCCCCGAGGAAGACCGTTACAGCTACAGTAAGGAGCGACTCGAGAGCCAGATCTCGAGCCTTTTCGGCGGGCGCATCGCGGAGAAGTTGATCTTCGGGAACGACAGCGTCACGACCGGCGCCAGCAACGACATCCAGCGTGCCACGGAGATCGCGCGCAGCATGGTCACCAAGTGGGGCCTGTCGGAGAAGCTCGGACCGCTGACCTACAGCGAGGAGGAGGGCGAGGTGTTTCTCGGCCACTCCGTGACCCAGCACAAGCAGGTGTCCGACGAGACCGCGCACATCATCGACGAGGAGATTCGCTCCATCATCGATCGCAACTACAAGCGTGCCGAGACGATCCTCGGCGACAACGAGGACAAGCTCGGCATGATGGCCGACGCGCTGATGAAGTACGAGACCATCGACTCCGAGCAGATCAAGGACATCATGGCAGGCAAGGAGCCGCGGCCGCCGGAAGACTGGAGCGACGGGGACGCGGCGCCTCCCGCCGACAAGGCCGAGGAGGACGACGAGAAGCCGGCCTCGGGCAAGATCGGCGGTCCCGCCAGCTCCCACTGAAGCCAGGTCGTTGAGTCCGGGCACCTCGTGATGAGTGCCTTCGCAGATTCGAAGAGCCCTGCGCGCATCATGGGCATCCTGAACGTCACCCCCGACTCGTTCTCAGACGGCGGTCGCTACGCCCATCTCGACGCGGCCGTCGAGGCGGCGCACGCGATGCGGGCGGCCGGGGCGGACGTTATCGACGTCGGCGGCGAGTCGACCCGCCCGGGGGCCGCCCCGGTGAGCGCCGGCGAAGAGCTCGAGCGCGTGATCCCCGTCATCGAGGCTATCGCGAACAAGGGGAACATGGGGAAAGACGGCTTCGAGGCGATCTCCATCGATACCAGCAAGCCCGAGGTCATGACGGCGGCGGTGGCCGCCGGCGCCACGATGATCAACGACGTCCTGGCGCTGGGGGCGGATGGGGCGCTCGAGACCGCCCGGGATCTGGGCGTGCCCGTGTGCCTCATGCACATGCAGGGGCTGCCGCGCACGATGCAGAAGGCTCCGAGCTATGATGATGTAGTGACAGAGGTTCGGGATTTTCTGCTGCGGCGGGTCGAGGCCTGCGTGAGCGCGGGGCTGGACGCCGGCGGGATCCTGATCGATCCCGGCTTCGGATTCGGCAAGACACTCGAGCACAATTTGACCCTGCTCGCCAATCTCGATGTACTGGTGGATACCGGGATCCCGGTCCTCGTGGGACTCTCGCGGAAGTCGATGATCGCGAAGATGCTCGGAAGGCCGGTGGACAATCGGGTCGCCGCGAGCGCGGCGCTGGCCCTGCTGGCGGTGCAGAAGGGCGCTGCGATGGTGCGCGTGCACGACGTGGCCGAGACGGTCGACACGTTGAACGTCGCGGGATGGGTGGCGGGAGCCCGAGAGGACAGCTGAGCGAACTCATGAGCGAAACGAAACGTTACTTCGGCACCGACGGCATTCGCGGCGAGGTCGGCAAGCCGCCGATCACGGCCGACTTCGTGTTGAAGCTCGGCTGGGCGGCGGGACGGGTGCTGGCGGAGGGCAAGCGCGGCAAGGTGCTCATCGGCAAGGACACGCGCATCTCCGGGTACATGTTCGAGTCGGTGCTGGAGGCGGGACTGACGGCCGCGGGGGTCGACGTCCGCTTGCTGGGTCCCATGCCGACGCCGGCGATCGCCTATCTCACCCGCACACTGCATGCCAGCGCGGGCATCGTGATCAGCGCGTCCCACAACGCTTACGTGGACAACGGCATCAAATTTTTCTCCGCCGACGGCACGAAGCTCGATGACGAGGTGGAGCTTGCCATCGAGGCGATGATCGAAACGCCCATGCAGACGGTCGGATCCCATGCGTTGGGCAGGGCCGAGCGGGTGACCGACGCAGCCGGGCGTTACATCGAGTTCTGCAAGAGCACGATTCCCTACGGCGTCTCGCTCCAGGGTATGAAGGTCGTCGTGGACTGCGCCCACGGGGCCACCTATCACGTGGCGCCCAACGTGTTCGAGGAGCTCGGCGCCGAGGTCATCACGATCGGTTGCGAGCCGGACGGTCTCAACATAAACGACGGCTTCGGCGCGGTGGCGCCGGCCGCGCTGCAGGCGAAGGTGCGCGAGCACGGCGCGGATCTCGGCGTCGCCCTGGACGGCGACGGCGATCGGCTGCAGATGGTGGATCACCTGGGCGAGCTGGTGGACGGCGACGAGCTGCTCTTCATCATCGCGTCCGCGCGGCACCGGGAAGGCAAGATGGTAGGGGACGTGATCGGTACCTTAATGACCAACATGGGGCTGATCGAGGCGTTGCGTCCCCTCGGCATCGACGTTCAGAGGGCGAAGGTGGGGGACCGCTACGTGCTCGAGATGATGAAGCGGGAGGGATCGCTCCTCGGCGGCGAGACCTCCGGGCATATCATCTGCCTGGACCGGGTCACCAGCGGCGACGGCATCGTCACCGCTCTGCAGGTGGTGCTGGCGGCGCACCAGTCCGGTCGGACCCTGCACGCGCTGAAGGGTGGCATGAGCAAGTATCCCCAGATCCTGCTGAACGTGCGCTCGACCAAGGGCGCCGACGTGCTCGCCGTCCAGGCCGTGCGCGACGCCGTGGCAGACGCGGAATCCCAGCTCGGCGAAACGGGCAGGGTGCTGCTGCGGCCGTCGGGAACCGAGCCCCTGGTGCGCGTCATGGTGGAAGGCCGGGATCGGACTCAGGTAGAGACCCTCGCCGCGGAGCTGGCCGCGTCGGTGGAGAATGCGCTGGACCAGGCGGTGGCCTGAGAATTTCTGTCTGAATTTCTTAGGCCGTTGATTTTGAAGCGGTCTGACAGTACACTGCCGCGCCTTTTCGGACATTCCCGCCAACCCTGACAACATGCGTCGTCCCCTGGTCGCAGGAAATTGGAAGATGAACGGCACCCGGGCAGAAGCCCGTGCGCTGACCGGCGCGATCGCGGCGGCGGGGCTCGATCACGTGGATGTCGCCCTGTGTCCCCCCTTCGTCCTGCTGGACGTGGTGGCCGGAATCGTCGACGGCTCGGCCGTGATGCTGGGCGCGCAGAATCTGGCCCGGGAGAGCGCAGGCGCGTATACCGGCGAGATCGCGGCCGAGATGCTTCTCGAGGCCGGTTGCCGCCTCGTGCTGGTGGGCCACTCCGAGCGCCGCCAGTACTACGGCGAGACCGACTGGCTGGTGGCCGACAAGACCGCCCGGGCCCTGGAGGCGGGCATCACGCCTGTCATCTGCCTCGGCGAGACTCTGGAGGAACGGGAAGCCGGCGCGACCGACTCGGTGGTAGCCCGGCAGCTGGACGCCGTCGTCGAGAAGTGCGGCGGCCCGGCCCTGGGGGACTGCGTCCTAGCCTACGAGCCCGTGTGGGCCATCGGCACCGGTCGCACGGCGACGCCGGAGGAGGCCAACGCGGTGCACGGATTCCTGCGCCAGCGGGTGGAGGAAAATGACGCGCGGGTGGCCGCGGAACTGCGCATTTTGTATGGTGGCAGCGTAAAATCCGCCAATGCGAGCGAGTTGTTCGCAATGCCCGATATCGACGGTGGTCTCATCGGCGGGGCGTCACTGGTGGCCGACGACTTCATAGAGATCTGCCGAAAGGCGGCGTAACACTCATGCAGCAAATTCTGACGGTTGTACAGATTCTGGTGGCGGTCGGGCTCGTCGCACTCGTGCTGCTCCAGCAGGGCAAGGGCGCCGACGCGGGCGCGGCCTTCGGCAGCGGCGGTTCCGGAACTATCTTCGGAAGCCGCGGCGCGGCGTCATTCCTGAGCCGGGCCACCGCGGTCCTGGCGGCGGCGTTCTTCTTCAACAGCATCGCGCTCGCCTATATCTCCGGGCAGTCGGTGCAGCGCGAGAGCGTTACCGAGCGGTTCGCGCCGGCCACGGAGGCGCCCGGGTCCTCGGAGCCGGTCCCGGCGCCCGGCACCTTCGTCACGGACGTGCCGGATCTCCCCGCGGACGGCTCGGAGACAATGGAAAACAACTCGGACGTGCCGGATCCACCGGCAGGCGAGGAAGAACAGAAGACACAATAAGCGTTGCCGCCCCGTCTACCGAGCGGGCGGCATCCGACGACCAGCCGATGTGGTGGAATTGGTAGACACGCTGTCTTGAGGGGGCAGTGCCTTCGGGTGTGCCGGTTCGAATCCGGCCATCGGCACCAAACGTACGGAGGGGATCGCGTTTCGTGGGATGTGCCACGTTCAAGCGCTCCTTTTCATCACCCCCCCACCCTGTCCCTCCCCCCTCTTCAAGGGGGGGAGGGGACTCGGATCGTCGCGCACTGCTCGTGGCATTTTTTTGCGCGTGATCAAGGAGGCGTGATGGCGCCTCGCTTGGTTCATTGACAGGTTGCGGGGGGCTGCCATAAAGTCCTGAATTGGCCTCACGGGGGGGTCGTAATGTCTCGCGTTCGGTCGATGCGCGCTCATGCTGGATAACTATATACCGGTCCTCATATTCATCGTCATCGGCCTGGGTCTCGGGACGGTGATGATATTTGCGGGCGCCGTGCTCGGCCCCAGGCGCCCGGACAGCGAGAAGCAGTCGCCCTACGAGTGCGGCTTCGAGGCATTCGAGGATTCGCGCATGAAGTTCGACGTGCGCTACTACCTGGTCGCCATCCTGTTCATTATTTTCGACCTGGAAATCGCCTTCCTGTTTCCCTGGGCCGTAGTGCTCGACGACATCGGTA
>CBDTYP010000223.1:0-5718 GCA_965364645.1 uncultured Gammaproteobacteria bacterium
GGCCTCGCCGGAAGGGCCCGTGCCCGGACCGGCCGGGATGTGACCCGTGGCGCAGCGCTGACTATGCTTAAGCGAGCAGTATCGCAGGCGTGGCGGATCATGCCGGAGGCTATCGCGTGAAAAGAGACATGGAGCTGATCAGGATGGTGATGCTCGCGGCCGAGGAGAGCAAGGACCCCTACGAGCTCATCGACCCCAAGTTCGAGGGCCACAACGAGTTGGAGATCTCCTATCACATCGCGCTCCTCGACGACGCCGGGCTCCTGCACGGCCAGGATCGCTCGGCCATCGGCATCTTCCGCTGGTCGGCGGGCACCCTGACCTGGGCGGGTCACGAGTTCGTCGAGGCCATCCGGGACGAGTCCGTATGGAAGGAGGCGCTCGCCATCGCCGACAAGTCGGGCAACGGCACCGTCTTCGAGCTGCTGAATAAGGCCCTGATGCAGGTCCTCAAGAAACGCACCGGGCTCGACAAGTCCGCCTGATCCGAGGCGGCGCTCAGGCAGATCCCCGGAGACCCTCCCCGGGCAGCAATTCGAAGCGCTCGCGACGATAGCACCCCGGGGTCTCGGCTATCTTCTTCACCAGGCCCTGCATCACCTCGTGCCCCGAGCGACGCGCCTCCAGGTGCCCGCGCACCGGCTTGCCCAGCACGGCCAGGTCCCCCAGCGCATCCAGCATCTTGTGACGAACGAACTCGTCCGGGAAGCGCAGCCCGCCGGCATTCAGCACACCCGAATCGTCCAGGACGACGGTATTGTCCAGGGCCGCCCCGAGGCCGATCCCCATGGCCTTGGCGCGCTCCCGGTCCTTGAGGAAACCGAAGGTGCGGGCGGGACCAATCTCGGATCGGAAGGTGCGGGGGTTCACGTCGAGCGCGAGCGACTGTTCGCCGATGCGCCGATGACTGAACGCGATCGAGCACGAGATGCGCAGCCCGTCGTAGGGCTCGATGGCGGCGTAGGTCTCGTCGTCGCCGTACATCACCCGCTCGGTGATGACCAGGTACTCCCGGTCGGCATCCTGCTCCTCGCTGCCGGCCTTCTCCAGGGCCTCGACGTAGACCCTGGCGCTGCCGTCGCCGATGGGGAGCTCGCCGCCGTCTACCTCGACGACCGCATTGTCGATCTCGAGGCCCGCAAGCGCGGCGAGACAGTGCTCGGTGGTTGCGATGGTGAAGCCGTCGCCGCCGAGAACCGTCGCCTGGGAAGTGGAATGCACCGCCCCGGGGGCGGTGAGGATCGCCGGCGCGCCGGGCAGATCCGTTCGCACGAAGCGGATCCCGCTGTCCACCGGCGCGGGGAGGATGCGCAGGGTCGCGGCTTCACCGCTGTGCACGCCGACGCCCGTGACGCTCACGGTTTCGACTGTGGTTCTCTGCTTGATCATCGTTCAGGGTCCACTCATTGATTGATCCACGGCGGCGAGCAGTCCCTGACGCGTCCGAGTCCTGAAAGAATACTTGCCCGGAGAGTCTCTGTCATTCCCACCTCCATCCGGGCGCTCGTGGCGCGGTTGTGGCTATAATCGCCCTTCCCCGCAACGCCCCCGGGCCCGAGTTCCCATGACAGAAGGACCACCAGCGGCACTGAGGACCGCCGTAATCGGCGTCGGCTACCTCGGTAAGTTCCACGCGCAGAAGTTCGCGGAGATCCCCGGCTCCAACCTGGTCGCCGTGGTCGACGCCGATAGCGCGGCGCGGGAACGCGTCGCCTCCGAGCTCGGCGTGGATGCCGTCGACGACTATCGCAAGCTGATAGGCAACGTGGACGCCGTCAGCGTCGTCGTCCCGACCACCGCGCATTTCGAGATCGCCGAAGCCTTCCTCGACAACGGCACCCACGTGCTGGTCGAAAAGCCGATCACGGAAAGCGTCGAGCAGGCGGACCGCCTCATCGACGTCGCCGGAAGTCGGAACGCGGTCCTGCAGGTGGGGCATCTGGAACGCTTCAATCCGGCGGTGCGCGCGATGGAGTCCCTGCTCCACAGGCCGCGCTTCGTGGAATCCGTTCGCATCGCGCCGTACAAGGATCGCGGCACCGAGGTGGACGTAGTGCTGGACCTCATGATTCACGACATCGATCTCGTTCAATTCATCGCGGGCTCACCCATCCGTGGCGTCGAAGCGGTGGGCGCCGCCGTGATAACCGACAAGCCCGACGTCGCGAACGCGCGCATCCGCTTCGAGAACGGTTGCATCGCCAACGTCACCGCCAGCCGCACGAGCCTGAAGGTCGAGCGTAAGATCCGCATTTTCCAGGAAGCGTGCTACTTCTCCGCGGATCTGCATCAGAAGAGTGTCTCGATGTACCGCAAGAGCGACGACGCGTCGGGACCGATGGGCCTGCCGATCTCCATCGAGCAGCTCGAGTGCGACGACGGGGATGCGTTACGCTTGGAGATCGAGGCATTTCTCGACGCGGTGCGCGACGGTTCGAGGCCCCTGGTCACGGGAGAAGACGGCAGGCAAGCGTTGCAGACCGCGACGGAGATCATCGCTCAGGTCGACGAGTGGACCCGGACGCACTGACCCTCAGCTGCGTACGAACCCCGCCAGCCCGCGCTTCGATTCCGCGTTGAGCCACGCCTCCAGCAACTCGAGCTCCGGCGTCGCTTCGCCGAAGTCCGGCTTGCCGCCGCCGCGCAAGGCGCGGAACGCCTGTTCGAGTGCGCGGTAGCGGGCACCGTTGACTCCGGCACGCTTGAGTCCCACGGAATTCAGCCGGAAGTGGAGCGCCGGCGCACCCTGAGCGATCGTGAAGGGGAGGATGTCCTTCAGTACGCCGGCGACCCCGGCCACCATCGTGGAAGCACCGATGCGGCAGAACTGATGCACCGCCGTGCCGCCGCCGATGATGGCGCCAACTCCTACCGACACGTAGCCGCCCAGCATCACGTTGTTGGTAAGGATGGCCCCGTCGCCCACGTCGCAACCGTGGGCGACGTGAGAGTAGGCCATCAGGAAGCACTTCGAGCCCACGCGGGTCGGTGTATCCGTTTCGGTGGAGCGGTGAATCGTCACGCCCTCGCGGATGATGTTGTCGTTACCGATCTCGACCCAGGTCTCCTGTCCAGCGAAGGAGTAGTCCTGGGGTGTATCGGCGATGACCGCGTGGGCGTGGATGCGGTTACCGGCGCCGATGCGGGCGTAGCTGTGGATGACGGCATGGGGGCCGACGACCGTGCCCGCTCCCACATGGACCCGGTCTTCGATGACGGCGTAGGGTCCGACCTCGACGCCGTCCGCCAGCTCGGCGCCGTCGGCGATTATTGCTGTTGGGTGGATCTGGTTGCTGGTCATCGAAGCTTCGTGGGATCTCGTTTCCGTCGATCGCCCGACCCGCATCGTGGGGGCGGCGGCCGTCGCATGTCAACCGACAGGCGTGACGCTCAGGCCGGACGGTAGATGCGCCGGGCGTTCTCGGAAAAGAGCTTTCCCTGATCCTCGATGGGCAGATGCGCGACGATATCCATGAATCCACCGTAGATCGTATCGTAGTCGGCGCACAGGCCGTCTACGGGGAAGTTGCTGGCAAACATGCAGCGATCGACGCCGAATATCGCGATGGTGTCGAGGACGATGGGGCCGTTGCTCTCGACCGTCCATGGCGCGTCCGGTTGGCCGAGTCCGGATATCTTCACCGCGGCGTTCGGCACCCGGGCGAGTCTCTCCATCGCCCGGCGCCAACCCGCGAGCCCGGCGTCGGACCGATCGGCGGGAAGGCCCGTGTGATTGAGAATCAGCGGCGTGTTCGGGAAATCCCGAGCCAGCGCGCAGGCCTCGTCGAGGTGCCACCAGGGGGTCTGTAGATCGAAGGCGAGCCCGTGACGCTCCAGAAGCCCGTAGCCCCTGCGCCACTTCGGATCGCCCATGGACCCCGCGGCGCCACGCTCAACGGCCCCGGGGTGCGCCGCCGCCCGGGGCTTATGGCGCACGCTGCGCACCCGAGCGAACGACGACTGCGCCGCCAGCACCTCCTCGACGTCGTCACGGTCGAGCCAGGCCTGTGCGACGACGGCGATGGACAGGCCGTGCCGATCGGCGACCCCCTCGATCCAGCGGGTCTCGCCCGTCGGGTCCGCAGGATCCCACTCCGTCTCCACGTAGACGGAGGCAACCACATCGAATGCGGCGGTATCGCGGGCGAAGTCCGCCGGCAGGTAGTTCGCCCTGATCGCCTGGTAGTCGCCGTAACGGAATGGGATGGGCGGCTGGTCACAAAGCCACGGGTGGTAGTTGTGCTCCAGGTCCCACAGATGATGGTGGGCATCCACGATGGGCATGTCCCGTGCTCCGGGGGGAATTCCCATGACGTCCTAGTCTTTCCGCTGACTCGGCGGACTCACGCTCGCATCCCCCTCGTCCACGCGCTCCCCGATGTCCTGGATGTGGCTGAGGTCGTAGCTGCGCAGCTTGAGATCGTCGGTGCGCTCCTGGGCCCATTCCTCGTCCACCGTCACAGACTTGTAGTAGAAGAAGTGCAGCGCGAGGATCAGTCCCCAACCGCACATGGGCCAGAATGACCACCAGCCTCCGCCAACGTATATATTCACGGCGGCGAGCCCGCCCATCAGGACGCCATAGGCCCACGCGTGCCAGCGGAAGAGGCGCGTGATCCGTGTCTGCGCGAGCGCATCGGCGCGGCTCCCGTCGTCAGCGCTCATCCGGCTCCTCCGGTTCGGGATCCGGCATATCCTCGAATCGCCGGCCGATTCTGATGACTCTCCAGGAGTAGCCCAGCCACAGCGCAGCGAACACGAGAATCACGACGTGGTCCACGGTCGTCGAATCGGGACGGAAACCGAACAAGAAGAAGTACGCGAGTGTCGCCGCCGGGGCGAGCCCACAGTACCAGGCCGCGAGGCCGTTCTTGGTGAAACCGAGGACTACGGCCGCACAGACCATGGTGAAGGAGTAGAGCGCGACGCCGAAGCTCCGTCCATGAGGCAGCGCGCCGGTGTTGGCGAGCAGGGCGATCACGCAGAACAGCGTGCCGATGAACAGCGTGTAGATAAAGATCTCGTTGCTGGCCTGCCGGCGGTTCAACTTCGACACCGGCGTGAAGTACGGCGTCTTGTCGTCGTCCCAGACGTATTTCCTGAACTGCTTGTCCCAACTCATCGGCCGGTACGACGAACGGGGTGAATGAGGTCGGGCGACCCCTTCTAGGATTCTCGCGAGGGCTCGGAAGAGGTTCGCGCCTTCTCCGCCGCCTCGCGCTCCGCCCGTTCCCGCTCGCGCCGTTCGAATTCGTCTTCCATCTTGTCGAGCTCGAGACGTGTCTTACCCTCGAGCTTGGTCCCGGCCTCCTCCGGCCATTCGAGCGTCATCAACGGGAAGCGGATGTTCTTCGGACCCCACAGCACCATCGCGATCTGGAGCCAGACCGCGATCCCGGCGACCACTACCATGATGAGCCCGACCACGAGGACACTCTTGATTATCCAGCGATGGGTCAGGCCCACGGTAGACGCCGAAATCTCGTTCATCATGTACGAGTCGTAGGCGTAGATAAACGCAAAATAGATGACGATGGAGCAATACGGGATCAGGAAGAAGGTAAGCCCCAGCAGCTCCATCCACGCCTTCTTGCGGAACTCGAGATGCTCACGAATGAGATCGACGCGCACATGGGTGTTCCAGATATATCCGTACCCCAACACAAGCGCGAAGAGCGCGGTGTGAAAGTGCCACTCGAGCTCCTGCAGGACGGTCGA
>CBDTYP010000224.1:0-5717 GCA_965364645.1 uncultured Gammaproteobacteria bacterium
CGCCCGGCAGCACGCACAGCATCTCGTAGAGCAGGTTCGCGGCGGTGAGCGCCGTGTTCCCGGAGACGTCGTAGGGCGGCGCCACCTCCACGAGATCGCAGCCGACGACATCGAATCCCCGGCAGCCGCGGATTATTTCCATGCCCTGCATCACCGTGAGGCCGCCGATCTCCGGCGTGCCGGTGCCCGGGGCGAAGGCCGGGTCGAGGCCGTCGATGTCGAAGCTGATGTACACGGGGCCTTCGCCGATCTCGCTGTGCAGCTCCGCCATCAGCGGCGTGAGGGACTTGTGCCAGCACTCCTCCGCCTGAACGACGCGAAAACCCTGGGAGCGGGGCCAGTCGAATTCTTCCGCCGTGTAGCCCGATGCGCGGAGCCCGATCTGGGCGACGCGTTTACCATCGACGAGGCCTTCCTCGGCGATGCGCCGGAAGGGCGTGCCGTGGGCGATCTTCTCGCCGAACATGACGTCGTTCACGTCCGCGTGGGCGTCCACGTGGATGATTCCGAGAGGCCCGTACTTCCGGTGCAGCGCCCGCATTATCGGCAGCACGATGGTGTGATCGCCGCCCATGGTGAGGGGGCGGCAGCCATCTGCGACGATGGCGTCGTAGGCCTTCTCGATGATGTCGATGCTGGCCTTCAGGTTGAAGGTGTTGATGGCGACGTCGCCGATGTCCGCCACCTGGAGGCTGTCGAAGGGCGCGGCCCGCGTGGCCATGTTGTAGGGCCGGATGAGGGCGGACTCGGCGCGGATGGAGCGCGGGCCGAAGCGTGCGCCGCTGCGGTTCGACGTGCCGATGTCGAAGGGGACGCCGACGAAGCAGGCGTCGAGACCACTCGTACCTTCCTGGGTCGGCAGGCGCATCATGGTGGCCGGGCCGCCGAAGCGCGGCATGTCGTTGCCGCCCAGGGGCTGATTGCGGGAAGGCGTCTCAGTCGGCGGCATAGCGCTTCTCCGCCTCGTAGTAGTCCGGGAAGCCGACGAGATCCTGCAGGTGCATGAATGTCGCCGCCTCGGTGGTGGGCTGCCCCGCCGCAAGCGCCGCCAGCGATGCTTCCATGGCCTGAATCCCGGCGAGCATGAGTGACGCGGGGTAGATGGCGATCTTGTAGCCCATTTCCTGGAGCGCGCTCGCGCTCAGCACGGGCGTGTCGCCCTGCTCGACCATGTTGGCCATCTTGGGACCCGGGACGCCGTCGCAGTAGGCGCGCATCTGCTCCTCGTCGAGCGGGGCTTCCAGGAACGTGATGTCGACGCCGATCTCGGTGAAGATGCGCGCGCGCTCGAGCGCCTCGTCGAACCCTTCCGTGGCGTTGGCGTCGGTGCGTGCCATGATGAGAATGTCGGCGCCTGCCTCCCGGGCATCCACCGCCGCCTGCACCCGCGCGAAGGCCTCGCCGCGCTCCACGGTCTGCTTGCCCCGGGTGTGGCCGCAGCGTTTCGGCGCCACCTGATCCTCGATCATCACGCAGGCGAAGCCCGCGCGCTCGTAGCCGCGCACGGTGCGTTGCACGTTCAGCGCGTTGCCGTAGCCCGTGTCGCCGTCGCCTATCACCGGGATCGATACCGCCGAGCAGATGTTGGTGCCCTGGTCCACCATCTCCGCGTAGGAGATGAGTCCCGTGTCCGGCATCCCGATGCGGGACGCGGCGACGGTGAATCCGCTCATGAAGGCCGCCTTGAAGCCGGCCCGTTCGATGAGGCGCGCCGACATGCAGTCGTAGCATCCGGGCATGACGATTATCTCGTCCGCGGCGAGCAGCTCGCGGAGGCGGGTGGTCTGGCTCATATCGTGTTCCTTGGGTTGGGTTCCATCGACGCTATGCTAACAGCCCAGCTTCCCGGCGAGATCCACCATCGATTCGGCGACGATGTCGAAGTCGTGCTCTGCCTTCAGATCGGCCTTCTGATCGGGACCGTACTCCGTCGGGCGCGGGACGAAGGCGGTGCGGTAGCCCACCGCCGCGGCGGCCACCAGGTCGCCGTTGTGGGCCGCCACCAGCATGCATTCGTGGGGAGCGAGGCCGAGGAACTCGGCGGTCATCCGGTACGCCTCCGGCTGGGGCTTGTAGTGCCGTGCCACCTCCGCGCCGAGGATGGCGTCCCAGGGGAGGCCCGCGCGCTTCGCCATATTGACCAGCAGGGCGACGTTGCCGTTGGACAGGGTCGCGAGGATGTACTTCGATTTCAGACGGGTCAGGCCGGGCACGCTGTCGGGCCAGGGGTCCAGGCGGTGCCAGGCGCGATTGAGGTGATCCTTCTCCGCCTCGTCGAGTCCGATGATGCCGAACTCCTCGAGCAGCTCCTCGAGGCTCCCCCGGTGCAGGGTGTCGAGATTCGTCCACGGTAGCTCGCCGTCCCGCACCCGGGCCATGGAAGGCTGGTACCTGCCCCGCCAGGCATCGGCGAAGGCCACCCAGTCGGCGTCGATGCCCTTCTCCAGGCCGAGCGCGCGGCCCTCCGCGGTGATGCTGGTGCGCCAGTCCACGACGGTGCCGAAGACGTCGAACGTGAGTGCTTTGATCGCGTCCATGGCGGCGGGATCCGTCATGACACGCCGTTCAGCACGCGCACGGGCTCCCCCGCCAGCCAGCCTTTGATATCGGCGACGGCGTCGGAGTAGCTCAGCGCGTAGTTCTCCAGCATCACGTAGCCCGTGTGGCCGGTGAGCACCGTGTTGGGTAGGCCGCGCAGGGGATGGTCCGCGGGCAGGGGCTCCACGTCGAAGACGTCGAGGCCGGCGCCACCGATCGCGCCCGAGCGCAGGGCCTCGATGAGCGCTTCTTCGTCGACGATGGGACCTCTGGAGGTGTTGACCAGCACGGCGCTGGGTTTCATCAGCGCCAGCTCCGGCGCGCCGACCAGGCCGCGGGTCCGGTCGCTCAGCACCAGATGGATGGTGATGAAATCCGACTCCCGGAAGAAGGCCTCCTTGTCCAGCAGGGTCGCGCCGTGCTCGGAGGCCTTCTCCTCGCTCATGTTCTGGCTCCAGGCGACGACACGCATGCCGAAGGCATGGCCCACCCTGGCCGCCTGGGCGCCGAGCTTGCCGAGCCCCAGCACCCCCAGGGTCTTGCCGAAGAGGCCGTCCGAGACGCCGGCCTGCCAGCCCCCCTCGCGCATCAGGCGGTCCTCGGTGGGGATGCGCTTGGCCACGGCGAGGATGAGCGCCCAGGCATGCTCGAAGGCGGCGTAGGGCAGCAGTGCCGTACCGCACACGGGCACGCCCCGGGCCGCGGCCGCCTCCATGTCGATGGCGAGGTTGCGCATGCCGGTGGTCACCAGCAGGCGCAGCTTCGGCAGGCGCGCGATGAGGCTCCCGGGGAACGGGGTGCGCTCGCGCATCGCCACCACGATGTCGAAGTCGGCCAGGGCCTCGGCCACGGCGTCCTCGCCGGGGATGTGCTCGCGGAACACTTCTATGTGCGGGCCGCCGGGGATCGAATCCCAGTCGGCGCAGTCCAGGGCCACGCCCTGGTAGTCGTCGAGTATGGCAATGCGGGTCACGGATTGGGTCCCTCGAAATCCCTCCAGGCAGCAACCCAGGATACCGTGTCCGGCGATCCCGGACGAGGTTTTGCGAAATCGCACACAAGTTGCAAATAACTTCCCGGGATCCCTTGCAATCGGGTCTCGCAAGTGCCATGTTGCATTGCAACAAAGCTTTTCAACATTTGGCATTGCGGAGAAAAAACATGCACAACGTAGATGGTGGCGCGGTCGCGCGTCTGCCCGTGACCGGCGTCTGGATACGCCGCGGAGAAGACCTCGGCAGGGTCGTCAGGGACTTCGTCGGGCGCAGCCTGTCGACCTTCGGACGCGCCCAGGCACGCCGCGCCGCGCGCCGGGAGCTCTTCCGGCTGGACAATCGGATGCTGCAGGACATCGGCCTGCGCCGGGATCAGGTGGACGAGTTCGTGGACGGGATGTTCCGCAACCAGAACACCGTGGTGGCACGGCGCCCTCACGATTGACTGACGAGTTTCGTACCGGCGGTGGTCGCGGCCACCGCCGGATCGCGGTCTAGGCGGTCAGGCTGACCACCGTGCCGCCTTCGGTCGGCTTGTTGCGCTTGGCGGTGTGCTCGCCGTTCTGATTGCCGGCCCACTCGTCCATCCACTTCAGGAACTCCCCGGAGGGCAGCGGCGCGGAGAAGAAGTTGCCCTGGCCGATATCGCACTGGAGCTGGGCCAGCCACTCCGCGGTCAGCTTGTCCTCCACGCCTTCCGCGACCACCTTGAGACCCAGGCGATGGCCGAGCTCGATGGTGGCATGGATGATGGTGGCGGCCTCCTGGCTGTCCAGGGCGTCGATGACGAAGGAGCGCTCGATCTTGAGCTCCCCGTAGGGCAGGCGGTAGAGCTGCAGCAGGGATGAGTGCCCGGCGCCGAAGTCGTCGATGGAGAGCTGGATACCCTTCAGGCGCAGCCGCGCCAGGATCTCCATGGTCTGGTCCGGGTTCTCCATGGCGCCGCTCTCGGTGACCTCGAGGATCAATCGCCCCGGGTCCAGCTCGTAGGAGCGCACGATGCTCGCGACGCGATCCGGGAGCTCGAGGTTCGAGAGCATGGACGGCGAGAGATTCACCGCGAGGGTGAGATCCGGCCACTTCTCGCTCCAGGTGCGCGCGTCCGCCAGGGACGATTCCAGCACCCGTTGGGTCAGCCCGTCGATCAGTCCGGTCTTCTCCGCCAGCGGGATGAAGCGATCCGGCGGGATGAGCTCGTCGTCGGCCTGGCGCCAGCGCACCAGTGCCTCGACGCCGGTCACTCGACCGGATTTCAGCGCGATCTTCGGCTGGTAGTGGACGGTAATCTGGTTCTCGAGGATCGCCCGCTCCAGATCCTTCTCGTGCAGCGGTCCGCCGGGGCCGAGGGTGATGGTGCCCTCCGCCAGCGGCCCGAGCTCGGTGCGCAGCACGTTGATGTCGATGGGCTTGTGGAGCACGTTCACGACATTCAGCCCCAGTGACTTACCGAGGCGCGCGGCGGTATCGATGATGCGTTGATCGACGCCGCTCATGAGCACGATGGCCTCTTCGGCGTGCTGGTCCGCCAGATAGCGCAGCAGCTCCACGCCGTCGGACTGACCCATCTGGAGATCGAGCACGATGACGTCGGGTCGAAAGCCCTGATAGGCGATGGGGAAATCCGTGGGCTTGTCGGTGGCGAAGGTATGAAACCCGATGCCCTCGGAGACTCGTTTCACGAGCCGGCACACCCGCGCGTCGTCGTCGACGATGAGCAGGCGCTTCGATCGCTGACCCATCATCTGGGCGGAGATCTGGCTGTAGAGTGAGTTGGTCTCGGTGTCGCCCGTCAGCGTCGCCATGGTGGGCGCCGTCGCCGTGTTGGGCTGCTCCACGTCCGGGTTGATCTCCGTCGTCGCGTGGCGGTCGATGATGCGGCTCTGGCTGAGCGCCGGTGTCACCTGCCGCGAGGGGGAGCTGGTCCGCGGCCGCTGGGTCACGGTGGCCCCGGTGGTGCGGGTCACGTCGACCGCATCCACCGTCGTCGTGCTGCTGCCGGGAAGGAGCTCCAGCAGCTCGGAGACGCTGCGTGGGCGTTCGTGCTCCATGAGCTTCATGGAGATGTCGATGGCCTTGAGGAGCTCTTCGGAATAGGCGCCTTTCGCCAGTATGCCGGCGGCGGTCAGCGGATCGTTGCCGTCGTGGAGGCTCGCGGTGCGCTCCATGGCAGTGGCGGGCATGCGC
>CBDTYP010000225.1:0-5713 GCA_965364645.1 uncultured Gammaproteobacteria bacterium
CCTGGCGCTGCGAGTCGTTGAAGTACGCGGGCACCGTGATGACGGCCTCGGTGACCGGCTCGCCGAGATAGTCCTCGGCGGTCTTCTTCATCTTCATGAGCACGCGCGCGGAGATCTCCGGCGGCGCCTTGGCGCTGCCCTTCACCTCGACCCAGGCGTCACCGTTCTCGGCGCCGACGATCTTGTAGGGCACCATGTCCATGTCGCGCTTCACCACGTCGTCTTCGAAACGACGCCCGATGAGACGCTTCACCGCGTAGACGGTGTTCTCGGGGTTGGTGACGGCCTGGCGCTTGGCGGACTGTCCCACCAGCACCTCGTCGTCCTTGGTATACGCGACGATCGACGGCGTGGTCCGATCCCCCTCGCTGTTCTCGATCACCCGCGGCTTTTCGCCCTCCATGACCGCCACGCAGGAATTCGTGGTGCCGAGGTCGATGCCGATGATTCTGCCCATGATTGATTCTCCGTTAATCCAGTAGATTCTCGTCCGATTTCCCTGGATATATGGCCGCCAGGGGGGAATTCAAGGCCCTCCGGACCTTATGGGGGCCTCATTTCGCCACGATGACCATGGCGGGGCGCAGCAGCCGGTCGTTGAGGACGTAGCCCTTCTGCACCACCGTCACGATGGTGCCCGAGGGAACACCCTGGGCATCCTGCATGGACATAGCCTGGTGGTACTCGGGATCGAAGCTCTGGCCCTCGGGATTTACCTCCTCGAGCCCGAACTTCTCGCTCGCGGCGTCGAAGAGCTTCAGCGTGAGCTCGAGGCCCTCGCGCAGCTTGTCGGCATCGGCCGCGCTGCCGTCGGCGGCATTGAGGCCGAGCTCGATGCTGTCCTTGACCGGCAGGAGCTCGTTCATGAAGCGTTCGAGGCCGTACTTGTGGGCGTGTTCCACGTCCCGTGCCGAGCGTTTGCGCAGATTGTCGAGATCCGCCCTGGCCCGCAGAAAGTCGTCCAGGTGAGAGGCCGCCTCCCGGCGCGCCTCCTCGAGCTCCAACTCCAGATCCGGCTCGGGCAGGGCCTCGTGGGCCTGCTCCGGGGCCACATCGATTGCCTCTTCCACCGCCGTGTCGACCGCCGCCGGCTCGCCGTTGCCGTTATCACTCTCACGGTGCTTTCGATTCGCCATTGTTGACTCCGTCTGTCCCGGTGGCCTCAGCACGCCAGGGTCATAAGCCGCCGCGGTTCGCGCTGCCGGAACCGCGGGATCAGCCGAAATATGGGGGTCAGTGCTGCTTATTCAAGGCCGCACTCAGGAGGCGCGCGGTGATGTCGACGATGGGGATGACACGCTCGTAGGCCATGCGGGTCGGACCGATGACGCCGAGCACGCCGAGCACCTGCTCGTCGGAGCCGTAGGGCGCCGTGATCACGCTGCACTCGTCGAGCGCGTTGTATCCGGACTCCTCGCCGATGAATATCTGCACGCCTTCGGCGTTGAGCGAATGGTCCAGCAGGTGCAGCAGATCGCGCTTCTCGTTGAACGCCTCGAACAGGCGCCGCAGCTTCTCCATGTCGCCGAGCTCGCCGCTCTCCATGAGATTGGTGTGCCCGGCTACCAGCACCGCGTCGGCGTCCGGCTCCGTCACCAGGGCCTTCTCCGCCATCTCGACGGCGGCTGCCATCATCTTGTTCATCGTATCCCTTGTGTCGCGCAGCTCCGCCAGGATCTCGCTGCGTACGGTGAAGAGATCCTGTCCCGAGCAGAGATCGTTCAGATAGTTGGCCGCCTGCTGCAGCTCCGCGGGAGAGTAACGCCGCCCGGTGCGGATGATGCGGTTCTGCACCTCGCGCTCGTTCACCACGAGGATGACCAGCACCTGATCATCTGACAGGGAGAGAAACTCCACCTGACGCAGGGTGACCTGCTCCTTGCGGGGCAACATGACCACCCCCGCGAGATGGGTGATGTCGGAGAGCAACGCGGAGGTCGACTCCATCAGGGCGCCCCGATCCCGGGCGGGGTCCAGCTGCTCCTTGAGCATCGCCACCTGGGCGCCTTCCGGGGGCTCGACACGCAGTAGCGTGTCGACGAAGAAGCGGAAGCCCTGTTGCGTGGGGACCCGTCCCGCCGAGGTATGGGGCGCGCGCAGCAGCCCCGATTCCTCGAGATCCGCCATCACGTTGCGCACCGTCGCCGGGCTCAGGGTGAGCGCGGAATCCCGGGACAGCGTGCGCGAGCCCACCGGCTGCCCGTCGCGGATATAACGCTCCACCAGGGTCTTGAACAGATGCTGGGCGCGCTCGTTGAGATGGGCCTCCTTGGATGTGGGCGTCACGGTCTGGACTCCGGCTCGAGGGCCCGATTCAGGCCCCAATCAAACCAATTTAGCACTCTCCCCCCTCGTCTGCCAAGGAGTTCGGGAGCCGATGTTGGCCTCCCCGGCCGACCCCATGCTAACTTTCCGACGCCTGGCGACATTCCCGAGATTCGGGGCGCCCGGACCCCTGGTGCCCGAGCATGGCGAGGAGCGCGCCTTCCCGATGACTGAGAGATTCCGCACCGTTGGCCTGATAGGCAAGCACGGCGATGCGCGTGTCGCCCAGACCCTGGAGCAGCTGATCGCGCTCCTCGGCGAGGTCGGTGCGGAGGTGCTCTTCGATGAGGAGAGCGCGAAGCAATTGCCGAGCTTCGGGCTGCCGGTGGTGGATCGCGAGATCCTCGGCACCCGATCGGATCTCGTCATCGTCGTCGCGGGCGACGGTACCTTCCTGAACGCCGCGCGGTCCCTGGTGGATCTCGACGTGCCCCTGCTCGGCGTGAATCTTGGCCGGCTGGGATTCCTCGCCGACGTGATGCCCGACGAGATGACCGACCGGCTGCGGGAGGTGTTCGCCGGTGCCTACGACGAGGAGCAGCGCTTTCTCCTGGATGCACGGGTCGTGCGCGACGGAGAGGACGTGTTTCGGGGCTCCGCGCTGAACGAAGTCGTGGCCCACAAGTGGCATATTGCCCGGCTCATCCAGTTCGAGACCTATATCAATGGTCATCTCGTCAACACCCAGCGATCCGACGGCCTGATTGTGGCGACGCCCACCGGCTCCACGGCCTACTCCCTGTCCGGCGGCGGGCCGATTCTGCACCCGGGCCTCGACGCCGTCGTGCTCGTGCCCATCTGTCCCCACACCCTCAGTAGCCGGCCCCTGGTGGTGGCGGCGGACAGCGAGTTCGAGATCCGCATGGGGCTCGGCAGCGAGCAGCCCGAGGCGCAGCTCACCTGCGACGGTCAGACGACCCTCGAGCTGGCGCCGGCGGACCGCATTCTCATCCGCCAGAAGGAACGCCGGCTGCGTCTCGTGCACCCGAAGGGCCACGACTACTTCGCAACGCTCCGCGCGAAGCTGCACTGGGCTCGGGAGCTCTAGGTGCTCGCCCATCTCAGCGTGCGCGACTTCGCCATCGTCGAACGGCTGGAACTCGAGCTGCGCACCGGCATGACCGTCCTCACCGGAGAGACCGGCGCGGGCAAATCCATACTCATCGACGCCCTCGGGCTCACCCTCGGGGAGCGGGCGAGCACAAAGGTCGTGCGCAACGGCGCCGCCCAGGCCGAGGTCGTCGCCGTCTTCGAGCTCGCGCCCGACAGCGAGGCGGCGCGCCACCTCGCGAGCAACGATCTCGCGAGCAGCGACGACGAGTGCATCCTGCGCCGCACCGTCGGCGCCGACGGTCGTTCCCGCGCCTACATCAACGGACGGCCGATGCCGCTGCAGATGCTGCGCGAGCTCGGCGACCTGCTGGTCGACATCCATGGTCAGCACGAGCACCAGTCCCTGCTGAAACCCACCGCTCAGCGGCGCATCCTCGACGAGTACGCGGGCCACGGAGATCTGCTCGGCCGCCTTGCCGGGCTCGTCGATCGCTGGCAGAAGGCCCGCGACGACATCGACGCACTCACCGGCGGGCCGGAAGCCCGCGAGCAACGCCTCGACTATCTGCGCTATCAGGTCACGGAGCTCGACGCCCTCGACCTGCGGGAAGAGGAGCTCGAGGGCCTGGACGAGGAGCACCGGCGATTGAGCCACTCGAGCGAGCTCCTCGCCGCCTGCGCGCGCAGCCTCGACGGTATCGAGCGAGACGACGACGGCAGCGGGGACCAGGGTCTGTCGCTCACGTCCCGGCTCGCATCGATCCTCGGCGACATCGACGAGATGATCACGATCGATCCGGACATCGAGAACGTCCGCACCCTGCTCGACGGCGCAGGCATACAGCTCGGCGAGGCGGCCGCGGAGCTGCGTCACTACCGGGATCGCATCGACGTCGATCCGCAACGCCTGCAGACACTGGAGAGCCGCATCAGCGCCATCCACGACGCGGCCCGCAAGCATCGCGTCGAGACCCGGGAGCTGCCGGCCCTGCACGAGGCACTGCGAAGCGAGATCGAGGAGATCGAGGGCGCCGGCGCGCGCCTCGCCGAGCTGCGCGAGACCCTCGACGAGGTGCACAAGGCCTACCTCGACGCGGCCGGCGAGCTGCGCACGAGCCGTGTCGGCGCGGCGGAGAAGCTCTCGGAGATCGTCACCGAGAACATCAAGGCGCTGGGCATGCCCAAGGGCCGCTTCGAGGTCGTCGTCGATTCCGACCCCGATGCGCCGCCCTCCCGCAGCGGTTTCGACAGCGTGGCGTTCCAGGTGGCGATCAATCCGGGCCAACCCCTGATGCCGCTCGCCAAGGTCGCCTCCGGAGGCGAGCTCTCGCGCATCAGCCTCGCGATCCAGGTTATCGCGACCCGCATGAGCGGCGTGCCCACACTCATCTTCGATGAGGTCGATGCCGGCGTCGGCGGGCGCGTCGCCGAGATCGTGGGGCGTGAGCTGCGCCGCCTCGCCGACAAGCGCCAGGTCCTCTGCGTGACCCACCTCCCCCAGGTGGCCTCCCTGGCCCAGCAGCACGTGCAGGTGCAGAAACGGAGCCAACGCCGCGAGACCCATACGGATCTGCGCAGCCTGAGCGGCGAGGGCCGGGTGGAAGAGATCGCCCGCATGCTCGGGGGCGTCACGATCACCGACCAGGCCCTCGCCCACGCCCGGGAAATGCTCGAACGCACTTGAGATCGTCGTTACGATTCGCCGCCGGGACCATTACCGGCGCTATAATGTGTGCTTTCCGCGCACCTGGTGACGACCCCGGAGCATGATCTCCAGCGTCAGAAGACCTCCCCTGCCGATGCTCGCCCTGCTGCTCTGCGTGGCGCTTCCCGCGTGCTCGGGGAAGATCCCGGGTGTCTATCGGGTCCCCATCCAGCAGGGCAACGTCATCACCGTCGAGATGCTGCAGGACCTGGAGCTCGGCATGGACAAGCGCAAGGTGCGCTTCGTGCTCGGCACGCCGCTCGTCACCGACGCCTTTCACCAGGACCGCTGGGACTACTTCTACAGCTACGAGCACGGCTACGCCGATCGCGTGCAGCAGCGCGCCTCTCTGTTCTTCGAGGGCGATCAGCTGGTGCGTATCGAAGCCGACATCGATTCGCGCATCGATTTCCACACCGTGACCGACGCGAGCGAGAACGTAATCATCGTCCCGGAGAAGAAGAAGGGCGGATTCTTCGCCGCCCTGACGCCGGCCTTCATCGCCCGCGAGGAAGACGAGGCGCGGGAAGAAGAGATCGCGAGAACCCTGGACAGAGGCTTCAACGAACGCCCGCTCGGGTCGGGGGACGTGGCCGCCGGCGCCGAGAGCACCGTCGCCGATCCGGTTCC
>CBDTYP010000226.1:0-5711 GCA_965364645.1 uncultured Gammaproteobacteria bacterium
AAACGCAGCGGCTGCAAACTTCTCAAGGATCACACCGTCATCGACGTGTACGGAACCCCGACCCTCATCATGCACGGCGACACGCTCTGCACGCGGGACGTCGACTATCAGAACTTCCGCAAGATGACGCGCAATCCGCTCACCCAGAAGATGTTCCTCGCCATGTCGCTGGCGAAACGCGAAGAGAAGGCGGCGGGGATTCGCAGCGAGGCACGCAAGGACGTGGCGCTCAAGAGCGACGACATCATGGACGTGACCCAGGAGGCGGTGGAGGACGTGATGCGCAAGCACTCCGTGCGCCACCTGATCCACGGACACACACACCGCCCCGCCGTCCACGAATTCACGCTGGACGGCCACGAAGCGACGAGAATCGTGCTAGGCGACTGGTACGAGCAGGACAGCCTGCTCATCTGGGACGACGCCGGCCACCGCCCCGCCCGCATCGCCGATCTCGCGTAGGCTCCCCGTAGGTTGGCGCTGAGCGCAGCGAAGCCCAACGTTCCGATCGTCGGATGTTGGGCTTCGCTGCGCTCAGCGCCAACCTACGTGTGCCGACCCACGTGTTACGTGCTGCTGCGGCGTTCGGGGACGTGGCGGCGATCTTCCGGAATCGCTTCGTCGTGTTCGCGGCGATCGGCGAGCCCGAGCAGTCGACGTTCGATGGGCCACCAGAGCAGCCGGCGCCGCTGCCAGCTGACGGTCATGAACACGCAGTAGGCGGCGAAGAGTCCGAGAAACAGGTAGAACATGGTGCTCTCGGCAACGCCGCGCTCCAACGCGATGAGCCCGGCGGCTGCGCCGAGCGCGGCGATCGCGAGCATCAGCCACACGCTCGTCGCCGCCCCCATGCCTGTCATCTGCAGCACATGATGCAGGTGACCGATATCGGACGACGTCGGTGATCGGCCCTGGGAGAAGCGCCACAGGATCAGCCAGACGGTATCGAAGAGGGGGATCATCAGCAGCCACAGCGCGGCCACCGGCGCCATGGCACGCCCCTCGCCCTGGGAAAGAGAGATGAAGAACCAGGTGATGGCGAAACCGAGGAACATACTGCCGGCGTCGCCCATGAACACCAGCGCCCGCTTCCGCCACGGCAGGCGCAGATTGAAGAGCAGGAAGCCCGTCACCACGACGGCCAGCATTACCAGCAACGTGCGGTCCGAGGCGTATTCCGCGCCGCCGGCGACATAGGCGAGGCCCAGGAGGGCGATGAGGCTCAGTCCTCCGGCGAGGCCGTCCACGCCGTCGCTCATGTTCAGCGCGTTGATGACGCCGACGGTCGCGAAGACCGTGAAGACGATCTCCCAGCGCCCGAGGGCGAAGACGGCGCCGCCACCGCCGAGAGCGCCGAGATCGCTGAGCGCCACCCCACCCCACAAGGCCATGAGCCCGGCCGCCACGATCTGGGCGCCGAAGCGCGCCCGTGACGACAGCTCGTGCATGTCGTCGAGAAGCCCGACGACCACCAGGATGGCAGAGGCCGCGAAGAAGCTGCGATATGCCATCAGGCCCATGTCCAGGGTCAGCGCGGCGAGCGCGAAGCCACAGAAAATGGCCACGCCACCGATGAGCGGCACCGAGCCCGCGTGGGATTTGCGATCGCTCGGCTCATCCACCAGGCCGACCCGCAGGGCGGCGGGCCGCAGCAGGTGCAGCAGGACGCAACACACGACAAAGGCGAGCCCATAGCTCGTCAATGTAGTCATCCCCCCGCTCCCGCGGCGCTCGCGCCCGTCCCGTTGGCGGCGTCCTGCAACACACGGCGCCAGGCATCGGACGCGCGCTTGCGGTCGAATCTCTCCTCGAACAGCCTGCGGGCGGCGGCGCCCTGGCTCTCGGCGAGGGCCGGGTCCGCGGCGAGAGCCTCGATACGCCCGGCGAGCCCATCACCATCGCCCGGTGACACCTGATATCCACACCCACCCTCGGCGATGAGCGGGGCAAGCTCTCCGTCGTCGGCGCCGACAAAGAGGATCGGGCGCCCGGCGGCCGCCACGGCGTAGAACTTGCTCGGCACCATCAGCCCCTCGAGTCCCGGCAGCAACGACACGAGATGCGCGTCGGCGCTCGTAAGGCTCTGACCCAGCTTCTCCCGGGGTTGATAGGGCTCGAAGCGCACGTTGCGGAGCTGCCTCCGGCGGGCTTCCGTCTCGACGGCATCCCGCTTCACGCCGCCGCCGATGAAGAGGAAGACGATATCCTCCCGGCCGCGCAGGCGACTCGCCGCGTCGAGAATCGTGTCGAACTCGTGCGCATATCCCATGTTTCCTGAATAGGCCACGACGAAGCTGTTTTCCAGATCCCAGGCCGCGCGCAGCTCGTGACCCGCCTGGGGCAGCGGGCGCACGGCCTCGCCGTCGCACCAGTTGTGGATGACAGACACCCGAGCCGCGGGGATGCCGAGGCTCGACAGCTGTTCCGCCATGCGCGATCCGATCACGACATTCTGGCGCGCACCGGCGAGGGAACGGTTGCGCATGCCTCGAAGCATCCGGGCAAGAGGCCCGCCCACGGGTCTCACGCCAAGCCTCTCCGCGATCTCCGGAAACAGATCGTGGAGCCAGTTCACCAGGTGCGCACCCCGCAGTTTCGCAACGAGACGCGCCAGCACCGAGATCAGCGGCGGGTCGGTCTTCGCCACCACCACATCACCGGACCGGCATTCGCGGGCGAGACGCCAGCCGGCACCGAGGTAGAAGCTCAGGTAGTCGATGCCGCGCCCCGGGAGACTCCCGCGGCCGAAGCGCGTGCTCCAGACGCGGTGCACGTCGATGCCGTCGATGCGCTCGTGTTTCGCCAGCGCGGCGCGAGCGTCATCGATGCGCTGCCGTCCCGTAATGACGGCCACCTCCATGCCCGCGCGGCGCAGATCCCACGCCAGATCCGTCAGCATCTGGCTGGTAGCGGAGTGATCGGGATAAAAGAATCGATTGACGAACAGGACCCGCATGCGTCGAGTCAACGCGTTGCGAAGCGGTTAACGAGCCACCTCGAAACGCTCTCCCTTCGGCGTGTTCAAGTCCACCTGCACACGCTGCGGGCTCCACCCGTGAACCTTGTCGTGGGCCTCCACGTATACGGTAGACATGTCGGACGGGATCGCCACGCCACCGAGACTGCGGGTGAAGGGCTGCTCGTTCTCGTGGGGATGGTAGAGCGTACGCGTGCCGAGGACGGCTCCATCGCCGCCGACCACCCGCCACGCGTCGGCGTAGTGATCCCAACCGGTGTCGCCGTGACGCAGGGTCACCTCCACGGACCACTCGTTGCCGATCAGACGGAAGCGCGTCTGAACGATCTCCACGTCACCTGCCTGCACCGTCGTCGCGACACCAGCGGCCGACACGACCATGACGCCGAGCAGTGTGATGGTTAGGCGGATTGCGCGTCGCATCTTGGTCAACTGTAGACTATTCATACTGCCTGGTCTCCAGCCGCCACCGGTCGACGGATGCCTCGAGCACGCAGACGGTTGGGCCTCCGAACGTGCGTACCCTGCCCGCGGCGCCGGGATTGAGAATCCACGGCGAGGTGGACCGATCCGCGCATTTGCGATGGGAGTGGCCGTAGACCACCAGCCGCGACGCGGGATAGTCCCGGCGCATGCGCTCGTGACAGCGTCCGGGATTGCCGTAACGATGGCCGTGCACGATCGTCATCTCCCCGCCCGGCAGGCTGAGGCTCGCCTCCCACGGCAACGACTCCAGTAGCTCCCAGTCCGACTGCCGCCACTTCTCCCGCACATCGTTGTTTCCCCGCACGGCGATCAGCCGCCCGGCGCCCGGGTCGAGAGCCTCCAGCACCTCGCGGGTGCCGACGTCCCCGGCGTGCACGACATAATCGCAGCGCAGCGCCTCTTCGACGACACGATCGTCTACCTCACCGTGGGTATCGGACAGGATTGCAACACGCATGCTCGATTTTCGCCGGCTCCGGCTGCTCTTGGTCGAACGGGTAGTGGAGTATATTAGATGTGTCCCCGGGATAGCGCGCGCCATGACCAAGCACACAAGAGACTCCGACAACCTGGACATCGAGCAGCTGGCCGCGCTCTACTCGCGCGCGCCGACCGGCGGCTTCGCCACGCTGGTGCTGACCGGTCTGGTGGTGACGCTGGCCTGGGGCCGGGTAGATACGACGGTGCTGGTCCTCTGGGGCATCGCCAGCGCCGTCCTCGAGGGCGTCCGCATCGGGCTCGCGCGGCAGTTCAAGTCTCACTATCGAGCGGGCGCCTCGACCGGCCCTTGGACGCTCGCCGCCCTCGCGCCCGCGGCCGCGGCGGGTCTTCTCTGGGGGCTGCCGGCCTTCTACCTCGCCGGGATACCGGACGACTGGGCGATCATGGCCCTGTTCGTCCTGCCCCTCGCCGTGATGGCGCTCGCTTCGGTCACCTACGCGCTCGACCGGGTCGTGCACGCCACCCACGTCCTGCTGGTCGCCGCGCCCGCCGTGGTCGTGCTCTTCACCCGCGCCGAGCCGGAGGGACAGCTGGCGGCGGTGGCGCTGGCGGGACTGACCATGATGGCGTTGTACAGCGGGCACCTGACCGCCGAGCGGGTCCGGGAGAATCTCGCCCTTCGCCACGCCACGACGGGGCTCGAAGCGCGGCTCCAGGTGATTCACGATCACATCGGCTCCGCGCCGGGTGTCGACAGGCTGATCAGCTTTCAGACCAGCCACGACCCGCTGACGGGACTCATCAACCGGCGGGAGTTCGAGAAGCGCCTGGGGTCGATGACGGGCGCCGCGGCCGCGATCGGGCAACGCCACGCGCTCTGCTATCTGGATCTCGATCATCTCGACATGGTCAACGACACCTGCGGACACCGCGCCGGCGACGCGGTCCTGCGCCAGGTATCGGCACGCCTGCAGACCCTTGTGCGCGGCACCGATGTCCTCGCGCGCATGGGCGGCGATCAATTCGCCGCGCTGCTCACCGACTGCCGCCTCGAGAACGCGGCGACCGTGGCGGAGAACCTGCGCGACGCCGTGCGCAAGCTCCGCTTCCCGTGGGAAGACCATGTGTTCGAGATCAGCATGAGCGTCGGGATCGTCGCCATCGACGCGGCGACGCCGCACTTCTCGGATGCGCTGAGCGCCGCCCACTCGGCGTGCCTGGTGGCGCGTGAGGAGGGCGGGGATCGCGTGCGGGTGTTTCAGCCGGCCGACCTCGAGCACGGCCACCACCATCATCTCGCGCGCTGGATGCAGAAGGTCCGCGAGGCCGTCGAGAGCAGCCGCTTCCAGCTGCTCGTCCAGGACATCGTGCCCGTCGACACGAAGGAGCACCACGAGCGCCACGGTGAGCTGCTCGTACGCATGCTGGACGAGCATGGGGGCCTGGTGGCGCCGCACACCTTCCTGTCCGCGGCGGAGCGTTACAATCTCATGCCCGCCGTCGACCGCTGGGTTATCCAGCATACCTTCGATGCGCTCGGCAACGGCGCAGATGCGCTCGCCACGCTCGACGTCTGCGCCATCAACCTCTCGGGTCAATCTCTATCGGATCCGGATCTCCTCGGTTTCGTGGTCGAGCTGCTCGGCTCGGCCCGGTTCCCCGCGCGACGGCTCTGCTTCGAGATTACTGAGACCGCCGTCGTCGAGAACTTCGACGCGGCGCGCGCGTTCATCGCCGCGCTGAAGCAGCGTGGCTGCCGCTTCGCGCTGGACGACTTCGGCAGCGGCATGAGCTCCTACAGCTACCT
>CBDTYP010000227.1:0-5673 GCA_965364645.1 uncultured Gammaproteobacteria bacterium
TTCACGTAGGCGAGGAAGTCCGCCGGGTGGGTGGCGTAGAGGTTGGCGGCCTTGGCTGTGTCGATGACTGATCCGCCGCCGACGGATACGTAGCCGTCGAAGTTGCCTTCGGCGGCGAAGCGGGTGGCGGCGAGGAAGGATTGATCGGTCGGCTCGACCCGCACGTCGTCGTAGACCTCCACGTCGACCCCCGCGGCGGCGAGCGCCGACTTCACGGTGGCGACCGCTTCGAGGCCCGCGACGCCCTGGTCCGTGAAGAGGGCGACTCTCTTGAGTTGCAGATCACGGGCGTCGTGGCCGATCTCGGCGAGTGCGCCGGGGCCGAAGCGAATGGCTGAGGGGTCTACGGCAAAGACGCGTTCGTTGCCGTCTATCAGGTCGTAGTGGTGGCAGCATGCCATGGGTCTGTTGCCTCTGGTGGGGCGGCTGTAGGTTGGGCTGAGCGCAGCGAAGCCCAACGTGACGGCTTGGATGTTGGGCTTCGCTGCGCTCAGCCCAACCTACAATGCCTTTGCTTGATCCCGGAGCACGAATTTCTGAATCTTTCCCGTCGATGTTTTGGGGAGGGGGCCGAAGACGATGGTTTTGGGGATCTTGAAGTGGGCGATCTTGTCGCGGCACCAGGTCGTGATCTCTTCGCTGCTTACCTCGTTCGTGTCGGGCTTGAGAGTGACGAAGGCGCATACCGTCTCACCCCAGAAATCATCCGGGCGCGCGACGACCGCGGCCTCCATGATGGACGGGTGCTTGTAGAGCAGCTCTTCGACCTCGAGGCTGGAGACGTTCTCGCCGCCGCTGATGATGACGTCCTTGGCGCGATCCTTGACCTCCACGTAGCCGTCGGGATGTCGGACGGCGAGGTCGCCGGTGTGGAACCAGTCGCCGCGGAAGGCTTCGCCGCTGGCGTCGGGATTCTTGAGGTAGCCTTTCATCACGGTGTTCCCACGCAGCATGAGCTCGCCCATGGTGCTGCCGTCCGAAGGCACCGGCTCCATAGTCTCTCCGTCGGCCACCATCAGCTCCTGGAGCGTGTGATAGGCAACGCCCTGGCGCGCCATCTTCGCCGCTCGAGCCTCCGCGTCCAGCCCGTTCCAGTCGCTCTGCCAGGCACACAAGGTTGCGGGACCATAGGTCTCGGTAAGGCCGTAGAGATGCAGCACGCGAAACCCAAGGTCCTCCATCGCCGAGATGACCGTGCTCGGGGGCGCGGCGCCGCCGGTGGCGACCTCCACGGTATGATCGAAGGTGACGCGCTGCTCGGCAGGCGCGTGTATGAGCATGTTCAGAACCACCGGTGCGCCACACATGTGCGTCACGGCGTGTTCTTTGATCAGAGGGTACACGACGGCTGGGTCCACGTGCCGAAGGCACACATGGGTCGCCGCCGCCGCCGTTACACCCCAGGTGAAAGTCCAGCCGTTGCAATGAAACATCGGCAGCGTCCAGAGGTAGATGCTGCGCTCACTCAGTCCGAAGGCGAGTATCTGGCCGATCGCGTTCAGGTACGCGCCCCGGTGGTGATAGACGACGCCCTTCGGGCTGCCGGTGGTCCCGGACGTATAGCACAGGCTGATGGCCTGCCACTCGTCCGCGGGGGTCAGGTACGGCTCGTCGACTGAGCCTTCCTGGAGCAATGCCTCGTAGTCCTTCTCGCCCAGCAGCTCGCCGCCCTCGAAGATCGGATCGTCGATGTCGATGACCGCCGGAGGATCGTCCATCTGCGCGAGGGCCGCGGCGATGGTGGCGGAGTACTCGCGGTCGGTAATCAGCAGCTTGCTACGGGCGTGGCCCAGAATGTAGGCGATGGTGCCCGGGTCCAGCCGGTAGTTGAGCGCGTTCAGCACGGCACCTGCCATGGGCACGCCGTAGTGGGCTTCCAGCATCGCCGGCACGTTCGAAGCCATGACCGATACGGTGTCCCCGACGCCGATCCCCCGCCGCGAGAGCGCGCTCGCGAGTCTGCGGCAACGCGCGTAGAGCTCCGCATAGGTGCAGCGCAGATCTCCGTGGATGACCGCGATCTTCTCCGGATACACGCCCGCGGTGCGCTCGAGATAAGTGATCGGCGACAGCGGCGTGTAGTTGGCCTCTACCGCGTCGAGATGACGATCGTAGATGCTGTCGGTCTTCCGCGATGTCATGGACGGCTGTCTCTAGGATGACTTGGCGAGAGCCTGATCGATGTCCCAGAGGATGTCGTCGATGCTCTCCAGACCCACCGAGATGCGGATCATATCCGGGGTTACGCCGGCCGCGATCTGGTCTTCCTCGTTGAGCTGGCGATGGGTGGTGGATGCGGGGTGGATGATGAGCGTCTTGGCGTCGCCCACGTTGGCGAGGTGGCTCATGAACTGGGCCTCCTCGATGAACTTGACGCCCGCCTCGTGACCGCCCTTCACGCCGAAGGTGAGTATCGAGCTCACACCCTTCGGCATGTACTTCTGTCCGAGGGCGTAGTAACGATTCTCCGGTAATCCCGGGTAGTTCACCCAGGGCACCCGCGGGTGATCGCTCAGGAACTTCGCCACCGCCATGGCGTTCTCGCAGTGCCGGTCCATGCGCACCGGCAGCGTCTCCAGGCCCTGGATGAACAGGAAGGAATTGAAGGGGCTGAGCGCCGGGCCGAAAGTGCGGAGGATCTCACAGCGCAGGCGCATCGTGTAGCCGAAGTCGCCGAAGGTTTCGTAGAAACGCACGCCGTGATAGCCCTTGGACGGCTCGATCATGCCCGGGAAGTTGCCGTTGTCCCACGGAAACTTCCCCGACTCGACGACGACGCCGCCGATGGACGTCCCGTGGCCGCCGATGTACTTGGTCGCGGAGTGCACGACGATGTCACAGCCGAAATCCATGGGGCGGCAGAGATAGGGGGACGGGAAGGTGTTGTCGATCATGAGGGGGAGGCCGGCATCGTGGGCGATGTCGGCGACGGCCTCGATGTCGAGCACGTTGATGACCGGGTTGCCGAGCGTCTCGGCATAGAGCAGTTTCGTATTCTTCTTGATCGCCGCGCGGAAATTCTCCGGATCGTCGGGGTCCACGAAGGTGGTCTCGATGCCGAGCTTGCGAAAATTGACGTCGAACAGCGAGTAGGTCCCGCCGTAGAGCGTGCTCGCCGATACGATGTGATCCCCCGCCTCCATCAGGGTGAGCACCGCCGACATCTCGGCCGACATTCCCGACGCGGTGGCGACCGCCGCGCGACCGCCCTCGAGAGCCGCCATGCGCTCCTCGAACACGGCGGTCGTGGGATTCATCAGCCGCGTGTAGATGTTCCCGAAGGTCTGCAGGTTGAAAAGGCTGGCGGCGTGGTCGGCGTTGTCGAACACGTAGGACGTGGTCTGGTAGAGGGGCACCGCCCGGGAACCGGTGGCGGGGTCAGGGAACTGTCCCGCGTGCAGGCACAGGGTTTCGAGTCCGAATTCACGATCAGCCATGGTTACAGTCGTCCGTCGATGAAGAGCTACCCGCGCGCGGTGCTCAGTAGGGCAGCCACATGGGACGCTTGGCGGAGATGATCTTGGTATCCACGCCGATGAAGTTGAGCCCGCCGAACATCCTCGCGAACTCGATCTTCATGCAGCGGTTCATGATCACCTCGAGGCCCGCGTCCCGGGCCTTGGCGGCCGCCTCCTCGTTGACGATCCCGAGCTGCATCCACAGCACCCGGGCGCCAACCTCGATGGCGGCATCGGCGAGCGGGGGAATGTCCCCGGGGCGCCGGAAGCAGTCGACCACGTCGATGGGCTCGGGAATGTCCTGGACCCGCGCGTAGGCCTTCTCGCCCAGGATCTCGTCGTAGCGGGGATTCACCGGGATGACGCGGAAGCCGTGGTCCTGGAGGTACTTGGCGGCGAAGAAGCTCGGCCGGTACCAGTCCGCCGAGAGCCCCACCATGGCGATGGTGTGATTCTCCTTGAGAATCCGGCGAATGGTCGGGATGTCGTCGCTCATGGTGTATCTCGTTGCCCCCGGAGACGGTGATGGCGGCCCTATCCAGGGTGCCCCGCCGCTGGCCGGCAGGATATCATACCGACTCCGGAGCAAGTACGGCGAACATGGGCGACACCATTCTCAGCAATCAAGCGAGCGTCCGCCTGGGTATCTTCTTCTTCGTGCTGGTGGCCATGGCCGTCTGGGAGGTCGTCGCGCCGCGGCGCGGGCGGCGCATGACGCGCGTGGCACGCTGGCCCCACAATATCGCCGTCGCCGTGGTCAACACGATCCTCGTACGGGTACTCTTTCCCACCGCCGCGGTCGGCATGGCACTCTACGCCGAGTCGCGGGGGTGGGGCCTCCTGCGCGACTCGACCCTTTCCCATTGGATCCTCGTCCCTCTGTGCGTGGTAGCTCTCGACCTGGCGATTTATCTTCAGCACGTCATGTTTCACGCGGTCCCGCTTCTCTGGCGTTTCCACCGCATGCACCATGCGGATCTCGACTTCGACGTAACCACCGGCGCGCGCTTCCACCCTGTCGAGATCGTCCTCTCCATGGTGATAAAGTTCGCTGTCATCGTCGCCCTGGGGCCGCCGGCCATCGCCGTGTTCGCGTTCGAGGTGATCCTGAACGCGACGTCCATGTTCAACCACAGTAACGTGCGCATCTTTACGGGGGTGGACCGTGTCTTACGCTGGGCCGTCGTGACGCCGGACATGCATCGCGTCCATCACTCCATAGAGGACGACGAGACCAACAGCAACTTCGGGTTCAATCTGCCGTGGTGGGATCGCTTGTTCGGGACATACCGGGATCAGCCCCGTGCCGGTCACGAGAACATGACCATCGGTATTCATGGATTCGACGAGCCTCGCGTCTGCGACCGTCTCCCCGGCATGTTGATGATCCCGTTCACGGGAAGCGTCGGCGGGTACGCAATCAATCGCCGCGAGCACGGTAAACGAGTTCCAGAGGGAGAGTAATCATGGTGACTTCCGACGAGGTAAAGAAAAACCTGACACACGGCGACGCCTGGCTGCGCGTCTTTTTCATCATCGTGTTCGCATTCGTTTACTGGGTCGTCAACTGGGTGCTCGCGGCCGTCGTCCTCGTGCAGGTGTGCTGGTCGTTGATAACCGCGAACACGAGCGAGAGGCTACGGGATTTCGGATCGTCGCTGGGTCAGTATCTGCGCCAGATCGTTCGATTCATTACATACAACTCGGAGGACATGCCGTTCCCCTTCGCCGACTGGCCGGAGCCTGAACAGGGCGAGTGACGAAAGTGCCCGATACGGAGCAGTACGCGCCGGACGAGATCCGCAAATACGAGGCCATCTACGGGCGTCACTTCGTGAGCCCCGGCGGCGAGGCCTGCGCCCGGGAGTGCATCGCGAGGCTGGAGCTCGCGCCCGGACACCGCGTCCTCGATGTGGGCTCCGGACTCGGTGGCAGCGCGTTCCTCATGGCCCGGGAGCACGGCGCGCGGGTCGACGGGATCGATCTCTCGGGCGCGATGGTCGCGCAGGCGCGGGTCAAGTGCCGGGAGGAAGGGCTCGACGGGAGCGTGCGCTTCGAGCAGGGCGACTGCCTGGCGCTGACCGATTCAGGCGTCTACCAGGCCATCTACAGCCGCGACGTCATCCTGCACGTCGAGGACAAGGCGCGTCTCTTCGCGATCCTCCACGAAGCGCTGGCACCTGGCGGACGGCTGCTGTTCACCGACTATTGCCGG
>CBDTYP010000228.1:0-5657 GCA_965364645.1 uncultured Gammaproteobacteria bacterium
GCGTCAGCGTAGTGCTCGACTTCAGGAAAAGGATCATAGTAGTGATGCAGCAGTGCCTTCCATTCTTGATACTGAGGTGAGCCACGAAACCCTACAGTGTGATCTTCGAGACTTTCCCAATTTACCAGCAGAATGAATCTGGACGGCTTCTCTATACAGCGCTTCAGCTCGTGGCTGATGTAACCCGGCATCGCTGAAATGATTCTTTGGGCTTTGGCGAACGAGCGCTGAAAATCGGACTCTTGTCCCGGGATTACGTCGAGAATTGCAACCTCTAGAATCATGACTCAGGCACCTGACAGGTAGTTTCGCGGGAGGTTTCCGCCTGTCCGCGCTACGGTTCGGATCGGGCGATCTAGTGTACCGCCACGGGGGCGTATATAGTTACTCGTTAGCCTTTATCAGAGAGGAACACATTGAGCGGGACAGCACAAACTTCCGGGGGTTCGGGCGGCATCGATGCGGAGTCGCGACGCATGCAGTTGCTCCAAGCGTTCGAGGACGGCCGCCAGGCAGTCGAGGACGGCGGTTGGCCGGCCTGGACGCCTCTGGTGTTGACCCACGAGTTGGGGAGTCCTTTCTACGCGGACGTGGGCTGCGACTACTCGTTCGCCAACAGCCGCTACCAGGTGATCGTCTATTTCGAGGACACCCCCGGGTGGCCGCCCATGGCGCATCTCAAGATAAAGGCCCACGACAAGCGCTGCGTCCGCGACTGGCGGGATATGCAGCGGGTCAAGAACGAGATCTGCGGCACCGAGGCCGAAGGTGTCGAACTCTACCCCGAGGAGGGACGGGTCGTGGACGAGGTGAACGAGTTCCACATCTTCGTCCTGCACCCGGCGACGAATTTCCCGTTCGGGCGCCAGACCCGGGCGACGGCGACTCCGGAGCAGGTTGAGGAGATCAACAAGGACAAGCCGCACGCCGGCAAGGGATGGCAGCGGGAGTTCGAGGATCACCACGGTGCGGAGGGATGCCTGCCCCGAGGCCAGATCGCGTGGTCCGACTGGTCACCCGGGAACCCGTCCGGATAGGGAGAAGGGGCTTCGCGCACCACTCCGCGCCCGCCGCCGATGATGGATTCGCCGAAACTTCCACCCCACTACGAGTTGATTCCGGTCGGAGACGTGGACAGCGTCGTCGCGGAGGCGGCGCGCCGGGCCGCGGAAGGCGCGGGTGAAGGCACCCTCGTCTGGGCGACGGAACAGACCGACGCGCTCACCCGCGGGGGGCATCGCTGGTTCTCGCCGCCGGGAAACATGTACTGCGCGCTCGTCCTGCGCCCGGAGTTCTCCAACGAGCGCAGCGGCCAGCTGGCCTACATCGCGGCCCTCAGCGCGGGCAGCGCGCTGGCCGGACTACTCTCGCCGATGACGGGACTGCGCTACCGCTGGCCGTCCGGCCTCTACATCAACGAGCTGAAGGCGGGTCAGGTCGTCCTGGCGAGCCCCGGCGGGGGGAGCGATCCTTACGAGTGGCTGGTCGTCGGCGCGATGATCAACGTCGCGCTGCACCCGCCTAACCCGGAGCCCGAGGAGTACAACAGCGTCCACGCGAGCGGCTCACCGGAGGTGACAGTGGCGCAGGTGCTGGAGGACTACGCGAAGTACTTTCTCAATTGGATCAACCGGTGGGCGGAAGACGGATTCATGCCCATCGGGCGCCAGTGGCAGTTTCGCGCGGACGAGGTCGGCGAGAACATTGAGCTGGAGCTCGGTGACCGCCGTCTGAGCGGCACCTTCGTCGAGTTGGACGAACAGGGTAAACTCGTCCTGAGGACTCCCGAGAACGTCGACGTCCGAGTCAGCGTCAATGAGTTTTTCGATCTGGATCGAGAATGAAGAACATGAACTCGACGAGCGCGCGGCGCTCGCGCCAATAGGTCATCGTGTACGGAGACAGTCAGGATCAAGCGCCGGGCGTGTACGCTATCGACGACGACGGTGAGCTCACGTTGCTGCACGAGTACCAGGAAGGCGAGTACTCCCTCGAGGATCTGATCGAGGAGTTCGGCTTCGGCCGGATGGAGGACGATTCTGACAATGGCGATGCCGTCGTCGTGTTGAATCCGAAAGAGCTTCGGGAGCTGAAGGTCAACGCCCACGCCTACAGCTTCGACTACGACGAAGGTTTCATCGCAATGTGCCTCGATATCGAGCGGCACTCCTCGGCAATGACCGACAGTGGCATGCGGCTGGTTTCCATTGACTGATTGCCGCCGATCGCCCTTCGCCCGCGCCATGGCGGCGCTGCTTCTCGTGCCGGCGCTGGCCGTGGCGCAATCTGCGGCCCCCGCAACCGACGCGGAGATCGCCAGCCGGGCCCTGTTGATGGCCGTCGAAGCCGGCCGCACGGATCTCGTCGAGTTCGCGTTGGATAACGGCGCGGATATCGAATCCCGGGACGGCCGGCCGGATCGCAGCACGGCGCTGCTGTTGGCCGTCGAGAACGGGGACCACCTGGTCGTCGGGCTGCTGCTCGCCCGGGGCGCCGACGCGAATGCGCCGACGGCCACGGGGCGAACACCGCTCATCGTGGCGGCAGACGCGCGGGACGACCCGCTGATGGGGGTCGAGCTGCTCGGCGCAGGCGCGGCCGTCGACGCGGCGGCCACGGACGGGACCACGGCCCTCATGGCGGCTTCCGGCCGCGGCCACGAGAACTTCGTCGGCCTCCTGATCCTGAACAAGGCCCGGGTGGATGCCGTCGACGAGAAGGGGCGGAGCGCCCTCCTCTTTGCCGCCGAGGACGGCTCGCTCGCGTCGGTGCATGGGCTGCTCGACGCGGGCGCGGATCCCGAACGCCGGGCGCACAATGGTGAATCGAGCCTCACACGGGCCGTTCTCGGCGCTCATACAGGTGTTGTCTCGCTGCTCCTGGCGGCGGGAGCGGACGTCAACGCGCCCGGCGCCAACGGGCAGACGCCGCTGATAGTCGCCGTGCGCACGGGCGATACCGCGACGGTCAAGGTTCTGATGGCGGCCGGCGCGGACGTCAATCGCACCGAGCTCGGAAACGGCAACTCCGCGCTCATGTACGCCGCCAACAGCGGGTTCGCGGATCTGGTGGAGATATTGCTCGCCGGCGGCGCCGACGTCGATGCCATCGCGAGTGACGGATGGACCGCGGTTCAGGCGGCGGAGATGGTCGGGGAGACGGCGATCGTCGAGCGCCTGCGTGCCGCGGCGCGGGGCGGCTAGCGCCTGGTGGTTAGCGGCTATCAGATACTCGACAACGCGCCGGAGCGCAGGGTGTCGAGCAACTTTCGCCGTTGCTGTACCAGCACCTGGTAACACTTCAACGCGCCCTGCTCCCAGGTGCTTGCGGGAGCCGCCAGGCGGGCGATCTGCTTCTCGAAGTGCCGGATGTCCCTGCGCAACTGTGCCTCGTTGGGCACCTCGACCGGCGAACTGCAGTTCTCTTCCTTCGTCCAGCCCACTTCCGTGGTCTCCTTACTGGCGTGTCCGTTACGATGCAATGTGCCAGTAAATGCGCCGGGCTTCTGTGTAATTTGTCACATCCCAGGGCTAATCCCGGGCTGTGTCACGCGAGGGGGAAGGAATTCAACGGCGCAGCTTGCGCTGCACGGAGAGGCGCCGGTTCTGGGTTTTGATGCGCACCATCTCCCTGCGCTTGGCGGCGAAGGTGCCGGACCCGGTGGAGCCGGCCGGTCCGGCGTTGCGGGAGCGTGCGATCAGCGCGCTGCGGCGTTGCCGGTTGTCGAGGATCCTGCGTTGATCGCGATCATAGGCCTGATCCGCCCGGAGCCGTCGGGCCGACGCGGGCTCGAGGTCCCCGGGAGCGGAAACCGTCACGCTCCCCGGGTCCAGGCGCAGGGACTGGGTCGAGTCACCGAGATCTGTGGATGTCGAGCGCCCGCCCCGCGGGGCAGCGGCGCCACGACCGGCGGCCGCAGCCCTTTGGCGGGAGCTCTCCCGCACCTGCTCGAGCATCAGCTCGAAGCTGCTCTTGTGCTGCTCGATGCGCACCTGCTGGGACAGGTTGCCGTCATAGGCGCCCGCGCCGGAGGCCGCCAGGCACGCCGTGGCCGCCAGGAGGATCCCGGCGCAGATGCGGCCCATTGACGGCAATTTTGCCCGTGATTTTGCATTCATGCTAACGTTGCCCCGGTTCGTCCCGGCCTGAATTCCAAGTCTGACACAGGCCGGTCGACACCGCAGCCGACGCGAGCAACCGGGACCAGGAAGCGAAAGTGAAGAGAAGGGGCTTCGTCAAATTGTGCGCCTCCGCCGCCGCCGCCGTCGGCGCCACTCCGGAGCTGTTGGCCCGGTCCGCCGGGCAGATAAAACCCTACGAGCGCGTGCAGCTGGTGACCCCGGAGGGAGCCCCGATCAGCACCGAGTGGTTGCGGGTGGGCGAGAGCTACGTCTTCAACTATCCCTACACGACTACGCCAAGCTTTCTGCTGAACCTCGGAAGACCTACCGTCAGGGAGGCGACCCTGACCACCAAGGGGGGCGCCGACTACGTCTGGGAGGGCGGCTGCGGTCCCGGCCGCTCCGTCGTGGCCTTCTGCGCCATCTGCGCCCACAAGATGAGCCACCCGGCAAAATCGGTGAGCTTCATCAACTACCGTCACGAGACCGTTAGCTTCAAGGATCAGAAAGAGAAGACGGCGGAACGTTCCCAGGTCATCTACTGTTGCTCCGAGAAGAGCGTCTACGATCCGAGCGACGGCGCCCGAGTGCTCGGCGGGCCGGCGCCGCAGCCTCTGGCGGCCATCGCGCTCGAGCACGACGAGAGCAACGGCCACATCTACGCGGTCGGCACCAGCGGCGGCGAGATGTACGAGAAGTTCTTCGAGACCTTCGGGTTCCGGCTGGCGCTCGAGAACGAGACCTCCGACATCCGCAGGCCCGCCACGGGCGTCACCGCCGTCATGGGCATCAACGAGTATTCGCGCACTCAGAAACTGTGCTGAACGCCGATCGGCGGAGCGGCGCCCTACTCGCCCTTCAAGAGCCTCGCGATCTTCTCGTGGCCGGCGGCTGTGGCCACGTTCTCGGGCGCCCTCCCGTCCCGATCCCCTATCCGGGGGTCCGCGCCGGCGAGGAGTAGAGCCCGCGTCAGTGCCTCGTTACCCTGCACGGCAGCCAGGTACAGCGCGGTCGCACCCTGATCGTTTCTCGCATCGAGTTGAACACCGGGCTGCTCGAGCAACGCCTGAACCACGCGCTCCCGGTCCTCGTACACCGCCCGCATGAGCGGCGTCCAGCCGTAGATATCCCGCAGGTTGGGATCGGCGCCGCGTGCGAGCAGCTGCCTGACCGCGTCGATGTGTCCCTTCACGGTGGCCACCATCAGCGCCGTCCAGTCGAATCCGCCGACGGCATTGACGTCGGCACCAGCCTCGAGCAACGCGGCCTGGGTCTCGATGTCACCGCGTATGGCGGCGAACATCAACGCGGTGCCGCCATTGCTCGTCGTCACGTTGACGTCCGCTCCGGCGCCGATCAGCTTACGCACGAGGATCACGTCGCTTTCCTTCGCGGCGAGAATGAGGAGGGTCTTGCCGTCCGAACGTTGGACGTCGACGTCGACCCCCGCGTCGACGAGGCGCGCGGCGCCGTCCAGGTCCCCCCGCTCGAGCGCGCTCAGATACTCGTCGTTCGCAATCTGTCCGGCACTCACCG
>CBDTYP010000229.1:0-5639 GCA_965364645.1 uncultured Gammaproteobacteria bacterium
CACGTACCGGTTCTTTCATTGAGGTGTCTCCTTGAATCGAAGCTTGAATGGGAACGGGAACTTCGGGCGCGCCTAGTTGCGATCCACCATGGGCACGTAGTCGCGTTTCGCCGCGCCGATGTAGAGCTGCTGCGGGCGGCCGATGCGCTGATCCTCATCGACCATCATCTCCAGCCACTGGGAGATCCAGCCGACCGTGCGCGCCATGGCGAAGATGGCGGTGAACATGTTCATGGGGATGCCGAGCGCCCTCAGAATGATCCCGCTGTAGAAATCCACGTTGGGATACAGCTTGCGCTCGATGAAGTACTCATCCTTCAGCGCGATCTCCTCGAGCTGCAGCGCGATCTCGAACAACGGCTCGTTGCTCGCGTCCAGATCCTGCAGTAAGTCGTGGCACGCCTGCCGGATAATCGTCGCCCGCGGATCCATATTCTTATAGACCCGATGGCCGAAGCCCATGAGCCGGAAGGGATCGTCCTTGTCCTTGGCGCGATCCACGTACTGCGGGATCGTCTTCGGATCACTGATGGCCTCCAGCATGTTGATGACTGCCTCGTTGGCGCCGCCGTGGGCGGGCCCCCACAACGTCGCGATCCCGGCCGCGACGCAGGCGAACGGGTTCGCGCCGGAGCTGCCCGCCAGACGCACGGTGGAGGTGCTGGCGTTCTGCTCGTGATCGGCGTGCAGGATCAGCATGAGCTCCAGGGCGCGCACCGCGATGGGATTCGGCACGTAGGGCTCGGCACGCACGGCGAACATCATCTGCAGGAAATTCTCGACGTAGCCCAGAGAGTTGATGGGATACATGTAGGGCTGACCGATGGTGTACTTGTAGGCGTCCGCGGCGATGGTCGGCATCTTCGCGATGAGGCGCACGGCCGAGAGCTCGCGGTTGGCGGGATCGTTAATGTCGAGGGAGTCGTGATAGAACGTGGACAACGCGCCGATGATGCCTACCAGCATGCCCATGGGATGGGCGTCGGCGCGATAGCCGTTCATGAATCGCCGGATGCCCTCGTGCACCATCGTGTGGCGGCGCATGAGGATGTTGAAATCCTCCCACTGCGACGGCGTCGGCAACTCGCCGAAGAGCAGCAGGTAGCAGACCTCGAGATAGCTGCTGCTCTCCGCCAGCTCCTCGATGGGGTAGCCGCGGTAGAGGAGCACGCCCTGATCCCCATCAATGTAGGTGATGGTGCTGCGGCAACTGGAGGTGGAGGCGAATCCCGGATCGTGAACGAAATAACCGAGCTCGGACGTCATGCCCTTGATGTCGATGACCGGCCGGCCGTGGGTGCCTTCGAGAACCGGCGCCTCGAAGCTCTTGCCAGTTGTGTTGTCCGTCAGGGTTACCGTCCGATTCTTGGCCATATGTATTTACCTCTATTCCATCGCGGGAGCGTCGTCGAAGACTGCCGGCCGGAGGTCTTCCGTGTCGCTGGGAGGCAGTCGATTCGAGACCGTCGCGGCCCCGTAGAAGCAGAAACCGGATTTTAGCACCGGCCGAGCCCCACGGGGCATCCGGCTGGACGGACGGCGTCCGGGGCGGCCGTTGTGCGACCATACCCCCCGGTATCGCGACTGGCGCCCGGGAATGATGGCACAGGACCGGCACCTTTGGTACCCATGGGATCAGGTATCGGCTAAACTATCGGCGTTGGCGACGACGTTAAAAACACGAGCCCGGACAGCATCAAAGTTCGCCGATTCTCGCCCGATTCCATGCCGCCAGGGACACAGAAAGAGTCAGGATAAGACCATGTCGAATGGTTCCCCGCTATTCTCCGGGAACGCAGAGTTCCTCGATGCGCTCTACAGGAGCTACCTGGATAATCCCGAGAGCGTCGACCCCGCCTGGCGCAGCTACTTCTCCGATCTCGGGTCCGCGAGCTTGAGCGCTGGCGGCAACGGCGCCGCCGTCATGGGGACCGCAGCAGGCTCCGCGCTGGCGGAGAAGCAAGTCAAGGTGCTGGAGTTCATCAGCGCCAACCGGTACCGCGGCCATCGCGAGGCCGACCTCGACCCGCTCAAGCTGCTCGAGCATCCGAAGATGCCCGAGCTGCATCTCGCGCACTACGGCTTCACCGACGACGATCTGGATCGGCGCTTCAACACGGCATCGCTGTACATGGAATCCGAGGCGACGCTGCGCGAAATCCGGGACGTCCTCAAAAAGACTTACTGCTCGACCATCGGCACCGAGCTGACCCACATCACCGCGACCCACGAGAAGCGCTGGATCCAGGAACGGCTCGAGACTGTGCACGGCGATTTCAACTTCTCGCGGGAGAAGAAGCTCGACATCCTCAAGTGGGTGACGGCGTCACGCAAGCTCGAGGACTATCTGCACCGGCGCTACGTCGGGCAGAAGCGATTCTCGCTCGAAGGCGGTGACACGCTCATACCGCTGCTCGACGAGGTGATCCAGCGCGCCGGAGAGAACGGCGTGAAGGAGGCTGTGATCGGCATGGCCCACCGCGGCCGTCTGAACGTGCTCGTGAACATCCTCGGGAAGCACCCGAAGGTTCTCTTCGGTGAGTTCGAGGGCAAGATCGACGTCGGGCAAGGGTCCGGCGACGTGAAGTACCACCTGGGCTTCTCGTCCGACGTGCAGACGCCGGGAGGGCCGCTGCATCTGGTGATGGCATTCAACCCCTCGCATCTCGAGATCATCAACCCCGTGGTCGAAGGCTCGGTGCGCGCGCGCCAGGAGCGTCGCCACGACGCCGGTCACGATCAGGTGCTGCCGATTCTCATTCACGGCGACGCGGCGTTCGCCGGCCAGGGCGTCGTCACCGAGACGCTGAACCTGTCGGAGACCCGCGGCTACGGAACGGGCGGCACGGTGCACGTCGTTATCAACAATCAGATCGGATTCACCACCAGCGACCCGCGCGACTCCCGCTCGACGCTCTACTGCACCGATGTCGCAAAGCTCGTTCAGGCGCCCATCTTCCACGTCAATGGCAACGACGCGGAGGCGGTCATCTTCGTCTCGCAGCTGGCGTTGGATTACCGCATGCACTTCAAGAAGGACGTGGTCATCGATCTCGTGTGTTTCCGCCGCTACGGACACAACGAGTCCGACGAGCCCTTCGCGACCCAGCCGATGATGTACAAGAAGATCAAGAATCAGCTGGGCCCGCGGCGCGTCTATGGCAACAAGCTCGTTGCCGAAGGTGTTATGAAGGAAGGCGAGCCCGAGGGGGTTGCGGAGGCCTATCTCGCGGCGCTCGAGGGCGACACCACCATGTCGCGCCCCCTCGTCGAAGCGACCGGCATCGACTACCTGGCCGACTGGACGCCCTATCTCGGCACGACCTGGCGCGATCCCGCCGATACGGCAATCCCCATGGACGAGGTCGAGGCGCTCGGTCACAAGATTGCCGAGCATCCCGAAGACTTCGAGCTGCACCGCAGCGTGCAGCGCATCGTGGATGCGCGCCACGAGATGGCGAGGGGTGAGCGCCCGATGGATTGGGGATTCGCCGAGAACCTCGCCTACGCGGCGCTCCTGAACGACGGTTACTCGATCCGCCTCTCCGGCCAGGACAGCCAGCGCGGCACGTTCTTCCACCGCCACGCCGTGCTCCACAACCAGAAGGAGCGGGGGACGCATACGCCGCTGCAGCACATCAAGGAAGACCAGCCGAAGTTCACGGTCATCAATTCCCTGCTCTCGGAGGAAGCCGTTCTCGGCTTCGAATTCGGGTACAGCACGGCGGAGCCGGAGTGCCTGGTGATCTGGGAGGCGCAGTTCGGCGACTTCGTCAACGGCGCCCAGGTGGTGATCGATCAGTTCCTGAGCTCGTCCGAGTCGAAGTGGGGACGATTCTGCGGCCTTGTGATGATGCTCCCCCACGGCTTCGACGGACAGGGACCCGAGCACTCGTCGGCGAGGCTCGAGCGCTTCCTGCAGCTCTGCGCCGAAGACAACATGCAGGTTTGCATGCCGAGCACGCCCGCGCAGATGTTCCACCTGCTGCGGCGCCAGATGCTGCGCCCCTACCGCAAGCCCCTCATCATCATGAGTCCGAAGAGCCTGCTGCGGAACCGCCTTTCCACGTCCTCGCGGGAGGACATCGCCGACGGCTCTTTCCACATCGTCATCGACGAGGTCGATCCCGTCATCCCCGACGAAGTGACACGGCTCGTGATGTGCAGCGGCAAGGTCTACTACGACATCCTGGAGAAGCGCCGCGAGAAGGAGCTCCGGCACGTCGCCATAGCGCGCGTCGAGCAGCTCTATCCCTTCCCCGAGGAGGAGATCGTCGCCCTTCTGAAGCGCTACCCCAAGGCGAACGAGATCTGCTGGGCCCAGGAGGAGCCGCGCAATCAGGGCATGTGGTTCCACATGCTGTCGCGGCGCCACCTCGCCGGCTGCGTGCAGAAGCGCCACAAGCTCGTGTACGCTGGACGCACCTACTCCGCCTCTCCCGCCGCGGGCTACCTCAACGTCCACCTGGAGGAGCAACGCTCCCTCGTGGAGACCGCCCTCGGACTGGATGTGGCGGAGGCTGCGCGCAAGAAGAGCGCCTAACGAAGAAGGAACGAAACAGTGCTCGTAGACGTCAAGGTGCCCGTGCTGGCGGAGTCGATTCCGGACGCCACGCTGCTGGATTGGAAGAAGGGACCCGGCGAGGCCGTGGACCGGGACGAAATCCTCTTGGAGCTCGAGACCGACAAGGTGGTGCTCGAGGTACCGGCGCCCCAGGCCGGGGTGATCAGCGAGGTATTGAAGAACACCGGTGACATCGCGCTCAGCGAAGAGGTGCTGGCGCGCATCGACACCGAGGCGGCCGCTCCCGCGAAGGCGGCGCCCGCCGGTGGAAATGGCGAGGCGCCGGCCCCGGCGCAACCTGCCGACGCCGCCGCCGGAGCCGCGCTGAGTCCCGCCGTGCAGCGCCTCGTCGACGAGCACGGTCTCGACCCATCGGCCATCGCCGGCACCGGCAAGGGCGGACGCCTCATCAAGGGCGACGTGCTCGCGTATCTCGAATCCAACAAGCCCGCCCAGGCGCCCGCCGCCCCGCCGCCCCCCGCGCCGGGGACCACGACGCAGGCACCCTCCCCGGCCCCGAAGCCGGGCGAGCGCGGCGAGCGCCGCGAGCCCATGTCGCGCCTTCGCATGCGCATCGCCGAACGTCTCGTGCAGGCACAGCAGACGGCGGCGATCCTCACCACGTTCAACGAGGTGGACATGCAGCCGGTGATGGAGCTGCGCAAGCGCTACAAGGAGCAGTTCGAGAAGACCCACGGCGTGCGTCTCGGCTTCATGTCCTTCTTCGCCAAGGCGGCGGTGCAGGCGCTCGAGCGTTATCCGGCCGTCAACGCGTACATCGAAGGCAACGAGATCGTCTACCACGACTACCAGGACATCGGCGTCGCGGTGGGCTCGCCCCGCGGCCTCGTCGTGCCCATCCTTCGCGACGTCGCACAGATGTCGTTCGCGGATGTCGAAGGGAAGATCGCCGAGTTCGGGGGCAAGGCGAAGGACGGCACGCTGACGGTCGAAGACATGAGCGGCGGGACCTTCACGATATCCAACGGCGGCGTGTTCGGATCGCTCCTGTCCACGCCGATCCTCAACCCACCACAGAGCGCCATCCTCGGCATGCACAAGACCCAGGAGCGGC
>CBDTYP010000230.1:0-5591 GCA_965364645.1 uncultured Gammaproteobacteria bacterium
ATATGAGTGCGGTCACCGCGATGACCGGCCACGGCGGATGGCCGATGACGGTCTTCCTCACGCCAGACGGCCGGCCCTTCTACAGCGGGACCTACTTTCCTCTCGAGCCCCGCTACGGGATGCCGAGCTTCCGCCAGATCCTCACGAGCGTCGCCGAGGCGTGGAAGAGCCAGAAGGATAAGGTGCTGGCGGGCGCCGAGCAGATTACCGAGCACCTGCGACAGAACACGGGCCTGAAGGCCGGGGTCGACGCTTTGGACACGGACATCCTCACGTCCGCGGTGAGCGATCTGAAGGACAAGTTCGACCGCACCTGGGGCGGGTTCGGCGGGGCGCCGAAGTTTCCCCAGCCCATGGTGATCGAGTTTCTGCTCCGGGAGCACCTCCGCAGCGGAAGCGAGGAAGCGCTGGCCATGGCGGAATTCACCCTCGCGCGCATGGCCCAGGGCGGCATGTACGATCAGATCGGCGGCGGCTTCGCCCGGTACTCCGTCGACGAGCAATGGCTCGTGCCGCACTTCGAGAAGATGCTGTACGACAACGCCCAGCTCGTGCGGGTCTACCTGCATGCGTGGCAGCTGACGGGCAACGCATTCTACCGCCGCGTCGTCGAGGAGACCCTGGACTACGTGTGCCTCGAGATGCGTCACGGGGACGGCGGCTTCTACAGCAGCCTGGACGCCGACAGCGAAGGAGTGGAAGGCAAGTTCTACGTCTGGTCGGCGGACGAGGTGCGGGACATCCTCGGCGAGGACGCAGAGGTGTACATGAGGATGTACGACGTGACGGACGGCGGCAACTGGGAGGGCAGCAACATCCTGCGTCTCAGCCTGCGGGCATCGGAGGTCGCCGCGGAGTCCGGTCTCGACGAGGCGGAGCTCGAGAGGCGCCTCACCGCGGCGCGCGGGAAGCTCTACGACGTCCGCTCGAAACGCATCTGGCCGGGGCTCGACGACAAGGTGCTGACCGCCTGGAACGGCCTGATGCTGGCGGCCTTCGCGGAAGCCGCCGTGGCGCTCGATCGGGACGATTACCGCGACGTCGCCGTGGCCAACGCGGAGTTCCTGCACGGGCACATGCGCGGCGGGGACGGGCGCCTGCTGCGCACCTGGAAGGCGGGATCGGACGCCAAGTACAACGCCTATCTCGAGGACTACGCATTCCTCGCCGAAGGCCTGCTCGCACTCTACCAGGCCACCTTCGACTCCCGCTGGTTCCTGTGGGCCCGGGAGCTCGCCGATGCCATGGTCACGCGCTTCTCCGATACCGACGACGGTGGATTCTTCGATACGAGCGACGACCACGAGCGGCTGATCCAGCGCCCCAAGGACGTCCAGGACAACGCCATCCCCAGCGGCAATGCCATGGCGGCCGGCGTGCTGCTGAAGCTCGGCATGCTGACGGGCGAGACAGCCTACTGGGACAGCGCCGAGCAGGCGACCCGTAACGTCGGCAAGCTCATGGCGCAGTACCCGACGGGGTTTGGGGAATGGCTGAACGCCGCGAGTCTGATCATGGGGGAGTCCCGGGAGATCGCGCTCATCGGAGAGGCCGCGGAGATCGCGCCGTTACTGCGAATCGTGCGCTCGGGCTACCGGCCGCTGCAAGTTGTCGCGGCGGGCGACGCCGGCGGCGTCCCGCTGCTTGCCGATCGCCCGAAGCAGGACGGCAGGGGAACCGCCTACGTCTGCCGCCGCTTCGTGTGCGACGCGCCGGTCACGGACCCCGACAAACTCGAATCGCAGCTACAACTGTAGGTTGGTGCTGAGCGCAGCGAAGCCCAACATCCGGCGTCGGATGTTGGGCTTCGCTGCGCTCAGCACCAACCTACGGGAGCCGTCCCTATCCGCGTCGCTCGGGATCCAGCGACTTCAACCGCGCGTTCAAGGATTCGATTCGTTCCAGCAGCTCGAGCGCCAACGCCGCGCCCGCCAGATTCACGTGCAGATCTCTCTGCATGCGCAGGACGGTGCGCACCCGCACCACGGTGCCGCGGGTGAATCGCCAGGTCCTGGTGCCGCCTCCAACCGGCGCAACGATCCCCTCCTCCACCATCGCCTCCACCGCCTCCGCGTGCACGGCGCAAGCCTCGCAGAGCTGCGCGAGGGTCACGTCGCTTTCCTCCTCGAGGAGGGCGCCCGTCAGTGTTTCGTCTCGTGATTTCGCCATGGATGTCAGACCCCCATGCCGTCGCGCGGATTGAACGCCATGTTCTTCTCCATCTCTTCGTAGAGCGCGCGGGATTCGTCGTTCGCCGGCGGCAGCGTGACTTTGAGCACCACGTACATGTCGCCGGGCTGCTTGCCGGGAATTCCCTTGCCCTTCAGCCGGAGCTTGCTGCCCTGATTGGAATTCGGCGGGACGCGTAGGTCCACCGGACCGGACGGCGTCGGCGCCTTGATCGTGGCTCCCAGCGCGGCCTCCCAGGGCGCCACCGGCAGATCGAGATAGACATCTCTCTCGTCCACCCGGTACATGCCGTGGGGATTGAGCTCCACCTGCAGGTAGAGATCGCCGGCCTCACCCTCGCCGAACCCGGGTCCGCCCTGTCCCGCGAGCCGAATCTTCTGACCCGAGCGGATGCCTTTGGGGATACGCACGTTCAAGGTGCGCTCCTTCAGGACGACGTGGCCGTCGTCGGTCAGCTCCGGCGCCCGCAGGGTGATGGCACGCTGGGCACCGGTATAGGAATCCTCGAGGTCGACCGCAACCCGCGCGCTGTGATCCTCGCCGCGGGCGTGGAACTGGCGATGGTGGGTGCGCGCCGAGCGCCGCCCCCTGCCGCCGAAGAGCGAATCGAAAAAGTCACTGAACTCGGCCGCGTCGGCCTCGGTGTAGCCGCCGTCCCGGAACTCGAAGCCCTGGTCCCAGTCGGGCGGCGGCCGGAAGTCCTGGCCGGACTGCCACTGCGCGCCGAGCTGATCGTATGCGGCGCGCTTCTCCGGATCCTTCAGGACCTCGTAGGCCTCGCCGACCTCCTTGAAGCGGTCCTCGGCCTTCGGGTCGTCGCTGACGTCGGGATGGTACTTGCGGGCGAGCTTGCGATAGCTCCGCTTGATGTCGTCCTGGGTAGCATCACGGGCGACGCCCATGATGTCGTAGTAGTCCTTGAACTCCACGGCTCAGGCGAGTGCCACGCCCTCCAGCGTCGTCCGATGCAGGTAACGGCGCTGGGGCAGCGCGTAGTCGAAGGACGCGATGTGCTGGGTCGCCACGTTGTCCCACATGAGGAGATCGCCGACCCGCCAGCGGTGCCGGTAGACGAACTCCGGCTTGTGGGCGTGGGCACACAGCTCGGCCAGGAGCGCGCGGCCTTCCTCGTTCGGCATCTCGACGATGTCGATGGCATGACCCTCGTTCACGAACAAGCACTTGCGTCCGGTGATCGGATGCTCCTGCACGATCCTGTGCACGCAGACCGGCACCTGGGCTTCCTGCTCCGGCGTGAGGGGCTTGTCGTCGGCCCCGTCGGCGATGAGCCGCGAGCGATGGTGCGCCAGACTGAAGGTAGCGCTCAAGTTCTCGATGCGCGCCTTGGTGTCCTCCGGCAGGGCATCGTAGGCGGCAACGGTGCTCGAGAACTGCGTGTCGCCCAGGGTCCGTCCATCCTCCTCCGGGATCTCGATGGCATAGAGCAGCGAGCCCCGACTCGGCGCCACCATGTAGGAGAGATCCGTATGCCAGTAACGCCCGGCATGGGGCACGCCGATGTGTCGGTCCTTCTCCTTTATATTGGAGACGATGAGGATCTCCGGGTGCTCCGAATGACGCCACTGATCCAATACGTGGATCTGGAGATCGCCGAAGTGCCGGCTGAAATCGATGTGCTGCTTCGGGGTGATCTTCTGATCCCGGATCAGCAGGACGGAATGCTGCTTGTAGGCCTCGCGGATCGTGGCGATGCTTTCGTCGTCCAGGGCTCGGGAGAGGTCTGCGTCACGCACCTCGGCACCGAGCGCCGTGTCGAAGGGATGGATAGAGACCGTCATGATCGTTCCGTTTCTGATTGCCCGCCGTCGGCGGGGACGAGAGCCGGATTGCTACTGTACACTGTGGCGCACCGGCAGCGGAAGATGTGGCAGGGGTGATGGAAGTTCGTCGGCTGGGCGCAGCGCTGGGGGCGGAAGTCCGCGGCGTCGATCTGTCTCAACCCCTGGACGCCGCCACCGTGGATGCAATCCGGGCCGCCTTCCTCGAGCACATCGTGCTGACCATCCGCGATCAGTCCGTGCCGCCGGCGGCCCAGATTGCCTTCACTGAGCACTTCGGCGCCGTGGAGCCCCACCCGCTGGGCAGCCGCCGCGGGCTACCGGAGCACCCGGAACTCATGGTGCTGGAGAATCGCCCCGGAAAGCCCGGCGCCCGCAACGACTTCTGGCATTCCGACATCTCCCACGCCGAGCGCCCGCCGGCCATGTCCCTGCTGCACGCACTGGAGGTACCGGAGGGCCGCGGCGACACCATGTTCTGCAACATGTACGCGGCCTACGAGGAACTCTCTCCCGGCATGCGGGAGCTCCTGGACGGGATGCAGGCGCTGCACAGCGGCGAGGCCACGGCCAGGCGCAACGCGGAAGCCGCGACCGATGCGCTGCCAATCCCCGACGTGCCGCCCCCCGTCGCCCAGCCCGTGGTACGCACGCATCCGGAGACCGGCCGCAAGGCCCTCTACGTGAATCCCTTCTTTACCCTGCACTTCATCGACATGAGCGAAGAGGAGAGCGCGCCGATCCTCGAATACCTCTACGCCCACGCCACGCGCCCGGAGAACGTCTACAGGCACCGCTGGCGCAAGGGCGACGTGCTGATGTGGGACAACCGCTGCGCCATGCACTACGCGGTCAAAGACTATGACGAATCGTCGCCCCGCCACATGCACCGCACGACTGCCGCGGGTGACGCACCCCGCTGATTCTCGAGCGTCACAAGATACCGCGGAGTCCCTACCGGACAGCTGCCGCCGCCCACGGCGATTAAGCAAACGTAACTCCATGACACGGTTCACATCGGCTCCGATGTCGGTGCGCTATTAAACCGTAATATGCGTTTCCCGCAGGAATAGGAATCGGATTCGGCCTGGCGCCGAGGACGATGAGTTCCGACCACGAGGAGGCGCAGACGGTGTCCGCTGGGGGACTGGATCTACGCCACGCACGTTGGAGGTATTCGCCATGTCCGCGAGAAGCGCACGCCCGCCGCTCCTACTCGTCCCCCTCGTTCTGCTCGCACTTATCGTCCTGCCCGCCGGACCCGCCGCCGGCGCGACCGCGTACCTGCCGCCGGACGGCGCGGGCGCGGGCACATCGCCCGGCGCCCCCGCGCGGGGATCCGGCGCCGCGCAGCGAATGGCGCGGACCCACATCCTCGTCGAGCTCGGCCAGGGAGTCGACGAGACGCGATTCCTCGAGCGCGCGCGGGGCCAGGGCCTGCGCAGGCTCGGCCGGGTGTACGGCACGCGCTGGCTCACGATGGCCATCCCGGCGGGGGCGGCGCCCCGCGCGGCAGCAGCGGCCGCGCGTGGACTCGCCGGGGTGGTGCGCTCGAGCCCTGATCTCTTGATCCAGGCCTATCACCATACGGGTCCCGTGAGC
>CBDTYP010000231.1:0-5556 GCA_965364645.1 uncultured Gammaproteobacteria bacterium
TCAGCGTGCTCCTGGCGATTCGGATCTCGAGAGGGGCTTGGGTATTCGGATCGCGGATGACCGCCACGCCGTCCTCGAGGACGGCGGAAATCTCGGATTTTTTGATGATCGATTTCAGATCGCTTCCACGGAAGATCATGCTGGCGTGAAGGCGGCGCGCCTTCGTTTCCGACGACGCCATGATCTCGAGGTCCTCGAGCAGGCTGCCTACGTCGACATTCTCCGAGCCGACGTCCAGCGTAGCCACGGGCACCCGTCCACGGAGATCGAGGCTGACGCCGCCGGAGAACGGCACCTTGCCGATGGTCGCCGCGAACGGCGACTGCTTCAGGCGGCCATCGCGAATGCGACCGCTGAAGCGCACATCCGTGACGTCGATCGGTTGCAGCAGGATGCGATCGGCCCGGATGTCGAAGTCCGCGTCCGCTATGGTCACCTCGTAAGGCAGGATTGGCATGTGAAGATTTATTCCGGGTTGGTCGGCGGCTTCGCCGCCCGATGGAAAGATCGTGCCGAGCTCCGTGGTCGCGATCCGCGAGAACCGGACACTGGCGGCTAGAGGAAGATCGTGATTTCCACGTCCCGCCGAGAGCTCTCCGGTCATCGCCGTCTGGCCGAGACTCACACGGGCAGATTCAAGGAAGATCCTCTCATCGTCGAAGCGCACTCTTCCGCGCAGGCGGAAGTCCGCGCCTGCATCGGGCGACGTGCCTGCCCAGGACGCGATGTCTCCGATTCTGTCCCCGGCGAAGTCCAGCTCCAGCTCGGTGCCGCTCAGGTTGCCGAGATCGGCGACTTCTCCCTTGATAGACAGTCGGGCGCCGGCGCCATTGGCGGAGAGGCGGATTGGCCACGCCCCCCCGGACAGCGCCTCGGCGACGGTGGCGCCGGCGACATCCACGGTGAAATCCTGATCGAACAGCCTTCCAGTCGTCGCGAGGCGCAACGCCTGCCCCCTTGGAAGGGCCGCCTCGAACTTCTCCAGAACCAGGGGAATCGGAGCGCGTCCATCCTCGTGGCCGTAAGAGAGGTCCGCTCGATCCAGCAGCATGCGAAAATCCAGATCCTCGAGGGCCGTGCGGAGGTTGTGCCCTGTCCCGGACCCTTGCAGAGTCAATCGTTCGTAGCTGCCCTTGACGTTCGCCGCGTGCTTCGTCGCGGTGCGCAGGTTCTCGATGTCGCTGCCCTCGGACGCCAATGCAAACTCGAAACTGACCCGGTCGAGGGCGGACTCGATGCTCAGCGAGCCGTCGACCGGGACCTCGGAGAGGATCGCGGAGACCGGCACCGTCAGCCGGCCGCCTTCAATCGTCGCGACTACCGACGCGTCGCGGATGTCCATGGGCAGTCCGAGCACGCGATCGACGGTGAGGGCGAGCCGCCCATCGATGTCATGCAGACCCTGCAGCGACGGGAATGCTTCGTCGAGGGAAACGCTCCCCGGACTGCCCGCCGGCTGGGGCTCCTCTGTCAGGAAGGGCTGGAGGTCGAGCATCGCGAGATCCATGGCCCCCGTCAGCCGTGGGGGATTCGAGCGGGTGTCGAGGGCAACCTCGCCGCGGATCCTGGTGCCGCCCATCGCGCCCTCGATTCCGGACAGGCGCAGATCTGCTTCCGTAGTCTGCAGGCGGAGATCGAGATCACAGGATTCAATGGGCGGGAGCTCCGTTTCGAGTATCTCCTCGATAGCGTGGAGACTGTCCGAACGGAGCGTGATGTGGACGTCCACGTCGCCGGCCCCGAGGGGATCGGCGATCCCGCCACGGACCGTCGCCTCGGCGCCCGGCAAACCCGCGTGCAGCTCGAGCGGCCACGGTCGGTCGGATTCGACAAGGCCCGCCAGGGTGCCGCCGGTGGCTGTCGCCGTAAACGACTGCCCCCGTACCGTACCCTTCGCGGACAGCCGGGTAGGGTCATCGCGGCCCGCGGACCCATCGACGACCTCGATGTCGGACAAGACTCGCTCGCCCGAGGTCTCGTCGTGCTGATAGACGGTCAGCCCGTGGATGGACAACGCCCCGAGGCGCACGAACTCGAAAGTAGCCCCATCGGCGGACTCGGAAGCCGTCTCCGTCTTCTCGACCGCCGACATCCGTTCGTCTTCACCGACGGCGCCGGCCCTCAGGCGCACGGCGACGCCGTCGATGACGATGCTGTCCAAGTGAATCTCGCGGCGCAAGAGCGGAAGCAGCTCGACGGCGATGCGGGCGCGGGAAATTCGGACAATGTCGGCATCGTCCGACGCCGGTACGTCGGCAACTCGCACGCTCAGGGCTTCGATCGTCGGCGGGAGCGCGGGGAGCAGGGTGATTGGCCCCTCGAACCTGACCTTTCGGCCGAGCGCGTCGCCGGCTGCGGCCTCGACATCGGATCGAAAGCCGTCGAGGCTGATCGGGATCCCGAAGGCGACGATGAGCGCCACCGCCACGACGAGTGCGCTCGTCAGGCCGGCGACGGCGATGCCGAGCCGCCGCAGGAATCTCGTCGTTGTACGGCGGTCGCCGCCTTCACCCACGATGGTACCTTCCCGCGTCGCCTATCCCCCGGCCAGGCGCGGATTCAACTCCAACAGCACCTTTCTCAGCCTCTCGATATAGTCCGGCGGAAAGGTCCACACCGGCTCGTCGTCCATCTTCTCCAGACCGCGTCCCGCGGGATCGACATCGTACGCCAGGGCCGTGAGTAGATCGGAACTGACCCAGGGGCTACTGCGAAAGTACGCGTGTCCGTTACCGGAGGTAGAGCCGGCAGCCTCGGTCACGTCGATGATCTCCAGATACGGCTTCTTCTCCACGAACTCAGCGACCCGAGGCGGCATCCCGTCCCTCCACATCTGTCCGAGGCGTTCGCGCCGGAAGATGCGCCGGGAGAAGTTCAGGGCGGAGTCCGCCGACGAGACATAGACGGTGATCCTCTCCGGGATCCTGAGCAGCCCCTCCGCGGCGGCGGAGCCGAAGCCCTCGCGGCTCACATCGCCGCCGACGAATATCACGCTGCCGATACGAAGGCTCCTACGTATGTCCTCATCCGAGGCGCCCTTGTTGAGAAGGGCCATCTGCTCGAGCGCGCGGACCACCATCCGGGTACCGGCGCTGAACCCGATGATGTGGATGCGCTCGACCCGGGTGGATTCCGCGAGGTAGGTGAGAAACAGGCGCAGGTTTCGCGCCTGGGTGACGGCGGTCTCGGTGTCCGACGCGAAGGCGAGGGCGGCCGGAGTCGAGCGCCAGGCGTAGGCGATGAAAGCGCCTCGATAGCCGAGGAAGTGCCAGAGCTCAGACGAGACCAGCACAGGGCTGTCGAAAACGACACGATAGCCGTGCACGTAGACGTAGATGTCCTTGACGCCGGAGTCCTCCAGGCGTTGGTCGATGAACTCGGCGAACTGCGTGCCCGCGAAGTCGTCCGTCGAAGGCGGCGGATCCGGCTCGTTGAGAAAGGTGAGGGAGCTGCCGAGCAGTCCGAGCTCGTTCACCGAGAGAACCTCCAGGGGGTAGTCGGCGCTGCGGTCCGAGGCGAGGGTCATGCGGCGTACCTCCTCCCAATCCATGCCTTCGGGCCCGGCTTTCACTCTGGCGCCGCCGAGTCTCAGCACGAACCCGGGCTCGTTGAGATAGAAGGGATACTCGGACGGGGACTCCGCTGGCTTGCGATCGGTGACATAGAGCATGCGGAAGTCGTCGTAAGAGACCGGCGGCGTTCCCGCCGGCAGCGGGGTGTAGGGCCAGTCGGCGAAGCCCGCCGGGGCCGGCATCATGTTGATGCTGTGGGGGCCTGTGCTGCTGCAGGCGCTGAGGAGCACGTACAACAGAACCGAGGCGAGAAAACCCGATCGGCGACAGGCGACCCGGCACTCCACTCTAGTTTCCGCTTTCACGTTTCGTCCTCTCGAGCCACTCGAGGGTCCCCGCCTCGAGAAAATCGTAGAAGGGATTGTGCCGCAAACGCAGCAACCAGTCCGACGAGAATCGCAGTAGACCGCGTTCTCCCTGGATGGCCATCTGGCCGAGGAAAACGATCTTCGAGTCATCGGGCTCGCGCCGGCCGTACACGGGATCGTCGGGCGGGAAGGGTAGCGCGATGTGTGAGAGCGAGATCACGCCCCGCGGCCAGTGCGTGTCCAGCGGCTCCTTAGTCACCTCATCCGACATGGGTGGTTTTCGGCGCACGACGATGGTGCGTGACTCGGCGTTCTCGTTGCCCACCAGTGTAAGGCTGAATGGCAATGCTCCGTTCGCCATGAGCCGCGCGGTCAACGGCCCCGGATCCGAGACGAGTATGCTCTTCTTGACGTTCTTGCGGTTGATGTCAAAGAGCACGAGCTCGTTGCGATGGGGCGCGAGGTGCTCCAGTAGATTATCGATCACCGCGTCGGCGGAGACCGTGGCATCGACGGTGGAGAGGTACACGAGCGTCGGCGGAAAGTCCTCTATGGCGCCGGAGGCTGCCAGAGCCTCCACGGCGCCTGTCACGTGGCGCGTCAGCCTGTGGACCTGCTCGCCGGCGTTCGCGCTGAACGAGTTGTACTTGTAGGGATCGAACTCGGGCAGGATGGAGGTCCATGCGAGCTTCTCCAGACCGGGGACGACAGCCAGCTTTCCCAGCCACTTCGTCAGGGCGGCGGCCCGGGTAATGCGAATGGATGGAGAGATCAGCACGAGGCTCGCCGGCACCGGTGCGGCGTGGCCCTGTCCCGCCTCCAGGGCGTAGTCGATCGCCAGGGCCGCTCCGTTGGAATAGCCGATCACGTGGATCGACTCCGGGCCCGCCCTGGCCGCGAGGCGGGTCATCCCGAGACGGACCGGGCCGGACATGTCCTCCCAGGTCATGCGGGTGAACTCCGACGGCGCGGTGCCGTGCCCGGGCAGGCGCAGCCCGATCACCCAGAAGCCCTGCTCGTTAAGCGTCTCGCCGAGGGCGCGCAGGCTGTAGGGCGAGTCCGACATGCCGTGGAGCAACAGGACGCCGCCCGCGGGATCGTCGGCGGGAAGCTCGAAGCTCCGGTTCCAGTCGGGCTCGAGGCGCCGCGGATCGGCGCTGCTGCCCGCGCTATAGCGGGCGAGCGCATGCTTCGGCCCGGTTTCCGTGTGGGCGTATATCCTGGCGTCCAGCTCGGCGAAGAGTCTCTCTTCCAGGCGCAGGTAGTCCGCGAAGGTTCGGATCTCCTCCGCGTTCCGTGCCGAGTACTCGGAATCGAGCTCCTCCGTGTGCCAGATTCGAAGCGGCGGCCCGCTGCGCACCAGGTGCACATAGAGGACGAGTCCACCCACGACGAAGCCGAGCAGTGCGACGCCCAGATAGAGTCCGAGGCGTCTGGTTATGGGGACAATGGACTTCATTGTGGTATTCGGCGCCTGTCGATCCCGCGTCGGAACAATGGCAGATTACAGACGACCGCCGCGGCGTGCCATAGCGTCGGCTCGTTTTCGTTCGCCAGGTGCTAGAATCGCCTATGCCTTCGGATTTCATCTCGCGGGCGTTTCGAATGTCCGGCGCCCACGATGTGACGCGAATCCTCGCACTGTCGATTCTGCTCGGCGGCCTGTCCGGGACGAA
>CBDTYP010000232.1:0-5503 GCA_965364645.1 uncultured Gammaproteobacteria bacterium
CTCAAGCCGGCGACACCGCTGCCGATAACGAGAACGTCGCTGGTCTGCTGGGAAGGCATCCGGTCCTCTCGATTTGCTGGCGGCGGCTACCGCTTGTGGCGATAATCCGCCCCTCGTATTGGCGGGCGGCCGAATCGACATTTCAGCGATTCCGCCCGGCGAAGTCGCGAACTATATCCGGAGGCCCTGGTCTACGACAGTAGGCAGGGATGGCCGGACTCGGATGAGGGGACGGCCCGAATGGCCGATGATGGTCCTGACCACGTGCTCGTGGAACGGGTACAGCGGGGCGACAAGGCGGCATTTGACCTGCTGGTCCTGAAGTATCAGCACAAGTTGGTCAAGCTGATATCCCGTTACGTGCGGGATCATTCGGAGGTGCTCGATGTCGCTCAGGAGTCGTTCCTGAAGGCATACCGGGCGATGCCGAAGTTTCGCGGAGACAGTGCGTTCTACACATGGTTGTACCGCATCGCAATCAACACCGCCAAGAATCATCTGGTGTCGCAGTCGCGCCGGCCGCCTACCGGCGACGTGGACAGTGCGGACGCCGAGCAGATCGGCGGCGAATCGGAGCTCAAGGAATACGCGACGCCGGAACGGCTGCTGATGCGCGCCGAGATCGAGGACACGATTATCGGGGCCATCGACGACCTGCCGCAGGACTTGAAGACCGCGATCACGCTGCGCGAGCTGGAGGGTCTCAGCTACGAAGAGATCGCCGAAGTCATGGACTGCCCGATCGGGACGGTCCGTTCGCGCATCTTCCGGGCTCGCGAAGCCATCAATCGGCGCCTCGAGCCGCACCTGGATTAACCGGTCATCGTGAATCGGTAACGTGATGAAAAATGAGCCAGATACATTGAACCAGACACATAAAGAAGACATGTCCGCGTTGATGGACGGCGAGCTCGAGGGGCGATCCGCCGTCGAGACCGTCGACGTCCTGCTGGAGAGCGACGAGCTGCAGGTGCACTGGGCCCGTTACCACGTGGTGCGGGACGTGTGGCGCCACAAGGTCTACCCGGATGCGGGCGACGCGCTCCGCGAACGCATGCACGCGTGCCTCGCGGACGAGCCATTGCATTTTCCGCGCCGCCGTCTCCTTCCGGGACGCTGGCGCGAGACATTGAAGCCCGTGGCGGGCATGGCACTGGCGGCTTCCGTGGCCGTCGTGGCGGTGCTGGCCGTGCGCGGCTCAGACTCTGGTGTCACGGGCACGAACGTCGCCACGAGCCCGGCGGTGGTACAGCAACAGAGGCTCGCGGTGAGCACCGCCGTGCCCGTGACCGGCACGGCGATACCCGCAGCGGCCGTCGCTCACGGCCATGACACGCCGCGGAGCGAGCCCGCGACGCTGCGACGGCTGCACTGGAGCACAACCGAGCCGGCGGTCGCCAATCGCCTCAACGGCTACCTCGTCAATCACAGCGAGCACCTGGGCGGGCCCATCGGCGGCATGCATCCCTACGCTCGAATCGTCGGCTATGACACCACCGAGCAACGCTGAGCCTGCCGTCTGGATCGGGCGGGCCAGCCCCCGGATCTGGCTGTCCGCACTGAGCGGGCTGTTGTGCGCACTTGTCGGCAATGTCGCCGTCGCCGGCGATGCCGCGGAGAACCCCCAGCAGAGCCTCGATCGCATGACGCGGGCGGCGCAGTCCCTCAACTATGACGGCACCTTCGTCTACAGCAACGGCGCGAAGATGCAATCCATGCGCATCATCCATCGCTCGGGTGAAGAGGGCGAGCGGGAACGGCTGGTGGCGCTGAGTGGCGCAGCGAGAGAAGTGCTCCGGGATCGCGAGCGTGTCACCTGCATTCTGCCGGACAGCCAGTCGGTGGTCGTCGCGAAGAGCCGTCCGCGGCAGTTCCCCCATTCGAAGCAGTTCGATTCCGACACGGGCTTCGCCCGCTTCTACACGATGAGCGTGCGCGGCGGCGGGCGAATCGCCGGGCGGGAAACCCGCCTCGTCACAGTCGAACCCCGCGACGTCTTCCGCTACGGCTATCGGCTTTGGCTGGATCGGGATACGGATCTCCTGTTGAAGTCCGAGCTCGTCGACGAGAATGGTGACGTCGCCGAGCAGCTGGTGTACACGAACATCGAGCTGCCCGAGACCATCCCCGACGAGCTGCTGGAACCGGGAGTATCCGGCGACGGCTACACCTGGTACCGGGACGGGGACGGTGAGCCCGCGGCCGGGGTTGCGGCAGCACGGGAGTCGGCCGAGCCCGGCTGGTCCCCCGGGTGGCTGCCGGAGGGATTCACCATGAGCGATCATGCGCGGGACCCCATACTCGAAAGCCGGGATCCGGTGGAGCACCTCGTCTACTCCGATGGCCTCGCCTCGCTGTCGGTGTTCATCGAGCGTCTGAGCACGACCGGCAAGCCACTGGACGGGTTGGACAGCATGGGGGCCGTGCACGCCTACGGAGCCATGGTGGACGAGTTTCAGATAACCGTGGTCGGCGAGGTGCCGGCCGCAACCGTGACGCGGGTCGCGGGATCCGTTACGCGGCGCTGAAGCGCCCCATTTTGGCTTCCCGGGCGGCTGCCGATCCCCTTGACCCTGTTATAATGTGACGATTACGGCCGGCGCGGCGCCCTGGTCCCATGCTCCTGGCCCCGGGACGCGATCGTTCGCCAGAGCCGTGAATTGAGCCCGACAGCGGAGGTTTCATGAAGACTTGGAAGTACGCGCTGCGCGCTATCGGCGCCGTGGTTGTGTCGTTCGCGCTGGCCTCGGCCGGCTCGGCGCAGACGCGAAATCTGCCCGATTTCACCGATCTCGTGGCGAAGCATCGGACTTCCGTCGTCAACATCAGCACGACCCAGAAGCAGAGCACGGCCGCACGGCCGCAGCTGCCCAAGGGCTTCGAGATTCCGGACCTGCCCAAGGACAGTCCGTTCAACGAGTTCTTCCGGCGCTTCTTCGGTGAGGGCGAGATCGAGGAGTACGACTCCCAGTCCCTCGGCTCGGGTTTCATCATCTCCTCCGACGGCTACATCATCTCCAACAACCACGTGGTCAAGAACGCCGACGAGGTCATCGTGCGCTTGAGCGATCGGCGGGAATTCAAGGCGAAGGTCATCGGCGCGGACGAACGCAGCGACATCGCGTTGCTGAAGATCGACGCGGAGAACCTGCCGACCGTGCGCCTGGGCACCGACTACAATCTGCGCGTCGGCGAATGGGTGCTCGCGATCGGCTCGCCGTTCGGTTTCGATTACTCCGTCACCGCCGGTATCGTCAGCGCCAAGGGGCGGAGCCTTCCCCGGGAGAACTACGTGCCCTTCATCCAGACCGACGTTGCCATCAATCCCGGCAACTCCGGCGGGCCGCTGTTCAATCTCGACGGCGAGGTCGTGGGCGTCAACTCGCAGATCTTCAGCCGCACGGGCGGGTTCATGGGGCTCTCCTTCGCCATCCCCATCGACGTCGCCATGGAGGTTGCCGAGCAGCTCCAGGATAAGGGGCGGGTGTCCAGAGGGTGGCTCGGCGTGCTCATCCAGGACGTGACCCGGGAGCTCGCCGAGTCTTTCGGCATGGATAAGCCGGGCGGCGCCCTGATCGCGAAGGTGCTGCCCGACAGCCCGGCGGAGGGCGCCGGCTTTCAGGTGGGCGACGTGGTGCTCTCGTTCAACGATCACGCCGTGAACCGCTCGTCGGATCTGCCGCCGATCGTCGGGCGCACGCGGGTCGGCACCAAGGTGCCCGTTGAGGTGCTGCGCAACGGCAACGCGACGACGCTCTACGTGGTGACCGCGGAGCTCCCCGAGGAGGAAGCCGTCAAGCTCGCGGCGGTGAAGGAGCCCGAGACCGCCGAGGCCAACAAGCTCGGCCTGGCGGTGATCGATCTCACGGCGGAGCAGCGCCAACAGATGGAGTCGAAGGATCACGGCGTGCTCGTGACCGAAGTGAGCGACGGACCCGCGCGCAGCGCCGGGATCCGCAAGGGCGACGTGGTGCTCATGTTGAACGGTGTGAAGATCGAGAACAGCGCGGACTTCAAGCGTCTCGCCACGGATCTTCCCGCCGGCAAGGCCGTATCCATTCTGGTTCAGCGGCAGGGCAATCCCATCTTCCTGGCCCTGAAGACCGAGGAGTAGCCCGCCGATCACCCGTGACCGAGCCTCAGGGAACCGGGCGACCAGGCGCGCGGACCGTGCCCGTGGGCGCGGTGCACCGAGGCCCGTCCCCTCGAACGCCTTCTCGGGATAGTCTGCGGCCGCAGCCGATGGATCACATACGAAACTTCTCCATCATCGCCCATATCGATCACGGCAAGTCCACCCTCGCCGATCGCTTTATCCAGGCGTGCGGAGGGCTCGCCGATCGGGAGATGGCGGAGCAGGTCCTCGACTCGATGGATCTGGAGCGCGAGCGCGGGATCACCATCAAGGCCCAGAGCGTGAGTCTCGACTACAAGGCCCGCGATGGCGACGTCTATCAGCTGAACTTCATCGATACCCCCGGTCACGTCGACTTCGCCTACGAGGTCTCGCGCTCTCTCGCCGCCTGCGAGGGCGCGCTGCTCGTGGTGGATGCGGCCCAGGGTGTGGAGGCCCAGAGTGTCGCCAACTGCTACACGGCCATCGATCAGGGGCTCGAGGTACTGCCGGTGCTGAACAAGATCGACCTGCAGAGCGCCGAGCCGGATCGGGTGGTGCATGAGATCGAGGACATCATCGGACTCGACGCGACCGATGCGCTGCGCGTGAGCGCGAAGACCGGGGAGGGTGTGAGCGAGCTTCTCGAAACGCTGGTGGCGCGCATTCCGCCTCCGACGGGGGATCCCCAGGCACCGCTGCAGGCCCTGATCATCGACTCATGGTTCGACAACTACCTGGGCGTCGTGTCTCTCGTGCGGGTCGTGTCGGGCCGGCTGGATCGAGGCGCAAAGGTCCGGGTCATGTCCACGCAACGCAGCCACCAGGTGGATCGTCTGGGGATCTACACACCGAAGGCCAGTGACCGGGAGGCCCTGGAGACCGGAGAGGTGGGCTTCGTTGTCGCCGGGATCAAAGACATCGAGGGTGCGCCCGTCGGCGATACGCTCACTCTGGAGCGGCGCCCGGCCGACGAGGCCCTGCCGGGCTTCAAGGAAGTCCACCCCCAGGTCTATGCCGGAATGTTCCCCACCGACTCCGGCGACTTCGAGGCGTTCCGTGAAGCGCTCTCGAAGCTGCGCCTGAATGACGCCTCGTTGCACTACGAGCCCGAGTCGTCCGGCGCGCTGGGCTTCGGGTTTCGCTGCGGATTCCTCGGACTCCTGCACATGGAGATCATCCAGGAGCGTCTCGAGCGCGAGTACGACCTCGATCTCATCACGAGCGCCCCCACGGTCGTGTTCGAGGTGCTGACGAGCGCAGGTGACATCCTCCATGTGGACAACCCCGCCAATCTCCCGGCCGTCAACCAGATCGCCGAGACAAGGGAACCCATCGTCCAGGCAGACATGCTGGTGCCTGATGAGTATCTCGGCAACATCATCAGCC
>CBDTYP010000233.1:0-5484 GCA_965364645.1 uncultured Gammaproteobacteria bacterium
GGAAGAAGAGCACGTTGACGGAGATCGTCGACAGCCAGAAGTGCCACCGCCCGAGCTTCTCGCTGTACATCCTTCCGCACCACTTCGGCAACCAGTAGTAGACGCCCGCCAGGAGCGAGAAGAGCACGCCCGGCACCAGCACGTAGTGGAAGTGGGCGACGACGAAGTAGGTATCTTGATACTGGAAGTCCGCCGGCGCGATGGAGAGCATGAGGCCCGTGAAGCCGCCGAAGGTGAACATAGCGACGAAGCCGATGGCGAAGAGCATCGGTGTCTCGAACGTGAGGGAACCCTTGAACATGGTGGCCAGCCAGTTGAACACCTTGATGCCGGTGGGCACGGCGATCAGCATGGTGGCGTACATGAAGAAGAGTTGGGCGCCGAGGGGGATGCCGCTCGTGAACATGTGGTGCGCCCAGACGATATAGGAGAGCCCGGCGATGGCGACTACGGCGCCTACCATGAACTTGTAACCGAAGAGCTTCTTGCGGCTGAAGGTCGGGAGAATCTGGGAGATGATGCCGAAGGCCGGCAACACCAGCACGTAGACCTCGGGATGACCGAAGAACCAGAAGATGTGCTGGAAGAGAATCGGGTCACCCCCGCCCGCCGCGTCGAAGAAACTCGTGCCAAAGTTGCGATCGGCGAGCATCATCGTCACCGCTCCCGCCAGCACCGGCATGATGCCGAGGAGCAGGAAGGCGGTGACCAGCCAGGTCCACACGAACATCGGCAGCTTCATCCATGACATCCCCGGCGCGCGCATGGTCCAGATGGTCGTGATGATGTTGATGGCGCCCATGATCGAGGAGAGCCCCAGCATGTGCACCGAGAAGATCATGAAGTCGGTGCTCGCCGGCCCGTAGGTCGTCGACAGGGGCGCGTACATGGTCCAGCCGAAGTTCGGGCCGCCGCCGGCCATGAAGAGCGTGCTCGACAGGAGCGTTATGGCGAAGGGCAGGATCCAGAAGCTCATGTTGTTCAGTCGCGGCAACGCCATGTCCGGGGCGCCGATCATCATGGGGATCTGCCAGTTAGCGAGGCCCACCGCCGCCGGCATGACCACGCCGAAGACCATGACGAGGCCGTGCATGGTGGTGAGCGTGTTGAAGAAATTCGGATCGACGAACTGGAGCCCCGGCTGGAAGAGCTCGGTGCGGATCAGCAACGCCATCGTGCCGCCCACGAAAAGCATCGCGCAGCTCAGGACGAGATAGAGGGTGCCGATATCCTTGTGATTCGTGGTGGTGAGCCAGCGCCACAGATACGCGCCGGCGCCGCTGCGGCCGGAGACGAGTAGCTCGTCGCGTGGCGCCGTCATCGTCTCCGCGCCCGGATCTGCGAGGGGGTCACGAGATCGCCGGTATCGTGCCCCCATGCATTGCGCTCGTAGGTGATGATGGCGGCAAGCTCCTCGTCGTCGAGCTGGGGCGCGAAGCCCTGCATGGCGCTGCCGGGAATCCCCTGGAGCACGAGATCGATGTGCCGGTCGACGGATTCACCGACCGCCACCGAGCTCGAGACGAGAGAGGGAAACGTGGGCGGGAGCCCCGTGCCGTCGCGCCGGTGACAGGCGGCGCAGTAGCGGCCGTAGAGATCCCCGCCGCGATCGAGTGCGGCGTCCATGTTCCAGTCCCCATCGCTCGCGGCGATCTTCGCGGGCGCGGCCCGCGTGCTGCTCACCCAGGTACCGAAGCGCGTGTCGTCGACCGCTTCCACGACAATAGGCATGAAGCCATGATTGACGCCGCAGAGCTCCGCGCACTGGCCGCGGTAGGTACCCGCGGTCTCGATCCTGGCCCAGGCCTCGTGGATGAAGCCGGGGATCGCGTCCCGTTTCACGCCGAGCTCCGACACCCACCAGGAGTGGATGACGTCGCTGGAGGTGAAGAGGAGACGGATCTTCCTCTTCACCGGCACCACCAGGGGTTTGTCTACCTCCAGCAGATACCAACGCTCCTTCTCCGCCCCGCCCTCGATCTGATCCAGGGGCGTCGACAGGTGACTGTAGAAGCCGATCCCGTGATCGAGATACTCGTACTGCCACTTCCACTGGTGCCCCGTTACCTTGATGGTCAGATCGGCGGCTTCGTAGTCGTCCATGTCTTTCAAGACCTGAGTCGCCGGCACCGCCATGCCCACCAGGATGAGAAAGGGGATGACGGTCCAGGCGATCTCGAGCTTGCGGTTCTCGTCGAAGTCCGCCGACTCCGTTCGCCGGGAGCGGCGATGACAGATAATGACGTAGGCGAGCACACCGTAGACGATCAACGCGATCACGCCGCAGATGGCGATGACCGTCATGTGCAAATCGTAGAGATCCTGGCTGATGGGGGTGACGCCACGCGGCATGTTGAGCTGCAGATCCATGGCCATTACCAGAGGGAGTAGTCCCTGCCGCTCTGACTCTTCTGCGCCATGAATTTCACAGCGGCGATGATCTCGGAGTTCGAGCACTCCCTGCAGCCGCCCCTGGGCGGCATGTTGTTCATCCCCTTCAGGGAATTGGTCAGCAGCTCGTCGAAGTTCTTCTCGAGCAGCGATGCCCACTGCTCCCGGTCACCGAGCGCGGGGGCGCCGTTGGTGCCGCCGTCGTGGCAGCTCGCGCAGGAGCGCCGGTATACCCGCTCGCCGGCGCCGAGGCTTGTCGACGCGAGCCGCGTTGCGGGCGGCGGCTTCTCGAGCTCCCGCCACTGAGACTCGTCGAGGGCGCGGTAGACCAGGTAGTCCACGGCGGCGCGAATGTCCTCAGAGCTGCAGGTGACGCAGGCGCCGCGGGGCGGCATCTTGTTGAAGCCGTCGATGGCGTGTCCGTAGAGTTCCGGCAGCGCGCGCTCGGTGACGCGTCGCTCCCAGTTCGGGCCGTCGTGGATGCTCGGCGCACCGGCTTCGCCGTTGAGATGACAGGCGATGCACACGTTCGCATATACCTGCGCGCCCCGTTTCCGCCTCGGCTGGCCCGCCGTCATCGCGGGAACGTTGTAGGGCTCCGGCGTCATGACGGACTTCAGGTACTCGACGATGGCGAGGCGATCCGAGTCGGTGAGATAGCGCAGGCTGTCGTGGATCGCATCCTGCATCGGCCCCCTGACGGGGCCTGCTCGATTGATGAGCTTGCCTTCGTCGAACACGTCGGAGACTTGGAAACGAGTCGCCGTCTCGAGGCCCCGCTTCGTGATGTCTGGTGCCCAGTAGCCATCAATGAGCGCGCCCGTAAGGTAGTACTTTTCCTTCGTGGCACCCAGCAGGTTGAGAGGCGTGTGGCACATGCTGCAGTGGCCGAGCCCCTGCACGAGATAGGCGCCGCGATTCCAGGCCTCCGATCGCTTCGGGTTCGCAGCGTAGAGCCCTTCGTTCGGATAGAAGAACAGGAGCTTCCACCCATACTGCGCGAAGCGCACGTCGAGGGGAAAGGGCAGCGTGTTGCCCTGGTTCTTCCGCTCGATCGGCGGGATCGCCCGCAGATAGGCCCAGATGTCTCTGAGATCATCGACGCTGATGCGACTGAAGAACACGTAAGGAAACGCCGGGAACGTGTTCGAACCGTCCGCGCGGATACCTTCGTGCATGGCACGGACGAAGTCTTCCTCGGTCCACGAGCCGATGCCGGTCTTCTCGTCGGGCGTGATATTGGGCGTGTAGAAGGTCCCGAAGGGCGTCGGTATCGGCAGCCCGCCGGCGAAGGGCGCGGCCCCCGCTTTCGCCACGGTATGGCAGGCGATGCAGTCGCCGAGCCTCGCCAGGTACTCGCCGCGTCTGATCGCCTCGGCCCGTTCGCCGGTGCCGTAGTCGATCTGCGGGTAGACGGGATAGGCGCCGACGAACTCGAGCTTCGACGAGATAGGATGCCAGGCGTCGCCCGTCGTCGCCACGACCATGGCGCACGCGAACATCGCCACCGCGAGCCAACGGCACCGTTCCGGGATGCAGCCGCGCTTAGCCATTCCCTGTCAATTACGGACCCGTTAGAAGAGCGTAGCCCCGTCTCAAGCGTACCAGCGACCAGGTGAAATAGCTGATCGCGAGCCAGGGAACAGCCAGCAGCGCGAAGATGCCGAACGTCCATGTCACCGGGCGGAGCGTGCTGCGTAGCGCATCCGAGAGTCCGTCGAGGACGGCGCGGGTGTTCTCGAACTGATCCCTGAACCCCATGAACGTCTGGACGAGTGGCCCGAGCTTCGCGATCTCCTTTGCCGCATCCGTGGCACCGGCCTTGGCCTTCTCGACCTCCTCCGAGACGGTATCCAATGCGAGTGCGATGTCGTCGAAAGGCGTCCTCAGGTTGGCAAAAGGGGAGGTCTCTTTCAGACCTAAGGTAGTTTTACTGACGTACTTGACGGGCCCGAGACGAATTCGCCCGATAACATCATAGGTCTTGTCGAACTTGAACTCTTTCTTGATGACATTGATCGATGGGGCGACAACCTTCACGCCGGCGATGGGGTCGATGACCGTGGCGACGGAGTTCCGCAGTGACGCGGCCCGGGCGGCGAGGGGCGAGAGCGTTTCCATGGCCTCCTCCGTGTGAGCCGTCGCCTCGGAGGCGCTGTCTCCGGCCTTCCCCACGATCTCCCGCACGGTGCCCGCGGCGTTCTCCGCGGCGGTCTTCAGTGAGCTGAACCCGCCGGAGATCTCTTCGATTCTCGGAACTATGTCGCGCTCCAGGGCTCGTGACAGGAAGACTCCAGACCCGATAACGAGAGTCAGGAAGACGCCCGGCAAGAGCGTGTTGATGATAATAACGAGGCCGTGGAGCTTTTCAGTCATCGATAGCATCCTTGTTCCCAATATCGCAATCGCGGCACTGGAGAGGCACGCCGCGAAAATTTCGATCCCTGCTCCACCATGTATCATAAATGAGGCCGTCGGCTCCAAGAAATGTCTCTGAATCAGCGTCCGAGCACCTGCTTGCTGCTGACCCGGTCCCCTTGATAAACTGCGCTCTCGCCGGACGCGGACGTTGGTGAGATGTTGTCCCTGCTGCCTGTTGCTCGGCCTCCCTCGCACCCCAATCAATCTCTTTCGTTGGCACTCGCCCTGCTGTTCTCCGAGCAGCGCTCCTGGGAGATTCGATGATGATCAAAATTCTTCTCGTAGAGGACAACGAAATGAATCGCGACATGCTGTCGCGACGCCTCATACGCAAGGGTTACGAGGTTGTGATTGCTGTCGATGGTCAACAGGGCGTCTCGATGGCGGCGAGCGAGAAGCCGGATCTCATACTCATGGACATGAGTCTTCCGATTATCGATGGTTGGGCCGCTACGAGGCAGATAAAGGAGGATCAAGCTCTTGCTTCGATCCCGATTATCGCGCTCACTGCCCATGCCATGGAGCCGGATCGGGACAAAGCCTTGGAGGCGGGATGCGACGACTATGACACAAAGCCCGTCGATCTGAAGCGTTTGCTGGGAAAAATAGGCCAACTGCTCGACACGAAGCCCGAATAGAGTCTGGTACCGGGCGAACTCAGAAGGCGGTATG
>CBDTYP010000234.1:0-5459 GCA_965364645.1 uncultured Gammaproteobacteria bacterium
ACCTATGCCGAACGCAAGATCATCGGCTATATCCAGGTGCGCATGGGTCCGAACCGCGTGGGCTTCCAGGGCCTGCTCCAGCCCATCGCCGACGCGGCGAAGCTCGCCTTCAAGGAGATCACGATCCCGAGCGGGGCGAACAAGGTGCTGTTCATCCTCGCGCCGATCATCTCCATGGGCGCCGCGATCTCCGCCTGGGCCGTCGTGCCCTTCAACGACGGCTGGGTGCTCGCCGACGTCAACGCGGGCCTGCTCTACATTCTCGCGATGACCTCGCTCGGTGTGTACGGGGTCATCATCGCCGGCTGGGCGTCGAACTCGAAGTACGCGCTGCTCGGCGCGCTGCGATCGGCTGCGCAGATCGTCGCCTACGAGATCGCCATGGGCTTCGCGCTCGTGGTGGTGCTGATGGCGTCCAGCAGCCTCAACCTGAGCGACATCGTCCTCGCCCAGGAAGGCAGCGTCTTCAATTGGTTCTGGCTGCCGCTGTTCCCGATGTTCGTGGTCTACGTCATCGCAGGCGTCGCCGAGACCAACCGCGCCCCCTTCGACGTGGCCGAGGGCGAGTCCGAGATCGTCGCCGGCTTCCACGTCGAATACTCGGGCATGCTGTTCTCGGTCTTCTTCATCGCCGAGTACGCGAACATGGTGCTCATCTGCGTGCTGGTCGCGGTGATGTTCCTCGGCGGATGGCTGTCGCCGATTCCGGCGCTGGCGGCGTATCCCTGGCTCGGCGGCGCGTTCTGGGCGTCGGGGTTCCATTGGTTCGTCTTCAAGGTGGCGTTCTTCATGTTCGTCTTCCTGTGGCTGCGGGCGACTTTCCCCCGCTACCGCTACGACCAGATCATGCGTCTCGGCTGGAAGGTGTTCATCCCGCTGACCATCGTTTGGATCGTGGTCGTGGGCGTAGCGATCATGGCGGAGCTCCCGCCCTGGTTCGACAAGGGCTGACGGCTATGAGTAATGTCAATCAATACCTGAAGAGTCTGCTGTTGCTGGAGCTCCTCAGAGGGCTCTGGCTCACGGCGCGCTACCTCTTCCGCCCGAAGTTCACCATCCGCTACCCCGAGGAGAAGACGCCGCAATCCCATCGCTTCCGCGGTCTGCATGCGCTCAGGCGCTATCCGAACGGAGAGGAGCGCTGTATCGCGTGCAAGCTCTGCGAGGCGGTGTGTCCGGCGCTGGCCATCACTATCGACGCGGAGCCCCGGGAAGACGGCACCCGGCGCACGACCCGCTACGACATCGATCTCACCAAGTGCATCTTCTGCGGTTTCTGCGAGGAATCATGCCCCGTGGACTCCATCGTCGAGACCCGCATCTACGAGTATCACGGCGAGAAACGCGGAGATCTGCTCATGACGAAGCAGGATCTCCTCGCGGTCGGCGATCGCTGGGAGAAGCAGATCGCGGCGGATCGCCAGAAGGACGCCCTCTACCGGTGACAGGATCCCAACGGAAACGATCGACGTGACAGTCATACAGTTCCTGTTCTACTTCTTCGCCGTCATCCTCGTGGCGGCGGGGATGCGCGTCATCACCGTGCGCAATCCCGTGCACGCGGCGCTCTATCTCGTGCTGGCCTTCTTCTCCATGGCCTGCATCTGGCTGCTGCTGGAGGAAGAGTTCCTGGCGATCGTGCTCGTGCTCGTCTACGTGGGGGCGGTCATGGTGCTCTTCCTGTTCGTGGTCATGATGCTGGATATCAACATCGCAAGCCTGCGCGCCGGGTTCATCCAGTATGTCTGGGTGGGTGCGGGCGTCGCGTCTCTCATCGTCATCCAGCTCTATCTCGTGTTCACCGCCCCGTCGTCGGGCCTCGTGGGCGCGTCGCCTCCCGCGGCCCACGGCGCCGACTACAGCAATACCGAGGACCTCGGCCGGGTTCTCTACACGGACTACGTGTATCCCTTCGAGATCGCGGCGGCCGTGTTACTGGTCGCCATCGTGGCGGCCATCGCGCTGACGATGCGCCGGCGGCCCGATACCAAGCATCAGCGTCCGTCCGAGCAGGTGGCGGTGCGCCGCGCGGACCGTGTGCGCATCGTCAAGATGCCCGCGGAGAAGAAGCAGTGAGCGGTGACGGGACGAGCCCATGATTGACATCACGCATCTGCTCATACTCGGCGCCGTGATGTTCTGCATCAGCATGGCGGGGATCTTCATCAACCGGAAGAACGTGATCATCCTGCTCATGTCCATCGAGCTGATGCTGCTGTCGGTCAACCTGAACTTCGTCGCCTTCTCTTACCATCTCGGGGATCTGGCGGGCCAGGTGTTCGTCTTCTTCATCCTCACCGTCGCCGCCGCCGAGGCGGCCATCGGGCTCGCCATCCTGGTGGTCGTGTTCCGCACCCGGCAGACCATCAACGTCGCCGAGCTGGATACCATGAAGGGGTAGACGTGTCCGACGATATGTACAGCATCTACCTCTGGACGGTGCTCGCGCCCCTCATCGGCGCGATCGCGGCGGGCCTCTTCGGGCGCGTCATCGGCCGTTCGGGCGCCCATTGGGTCACCATCATCGGGGTCGCCGTCGCGACGGTGCTCGCCTTCCTGGCCTACAAGCACGTGGTCGTCGACGGCGGGCCGGGCTTCAACGGCACCGTCTACGTGTGGGGCATCGTTGGCGATCTCCGCCTCGAGATCGGTTTCCTCATCGACGAGCTGAGCGCCACCATGATGCTGGTGGTGACCTTCGTGTCCCTGATGATCCACATCTACACCATCGGCTACATGGCCGATGATCCCGGCTATCAGCGTTTCTTCAGCTACATCTCGCTCTTCACCTTCGCCATGCTGATGCTGGTCATGTCGAACAATTTCTTCCAGCTCTTCTTCGGCTGGGAGGCGGTCGGCGTCGTCTCGTACCTGCTCATCGGGTTCTGGTACGAGCGCGAATCGGCAATCTTCGCGAACCTGAAGGCGTTCCTGGTGAACAGGGTGGGGGACTTCGGTTTCCTGCTGGGTATCGCGGCGGTGCTGATGTACTTCGATTCCCTCGACTACGCGACGGTGTTCGAGCGGGCCCCCGCGGTGCTCGGGGCGACCATCGAGGTGATCCCCGGCTCCGAGTGGTCGGTGTTGACGCTGACCTGCATCCTGCTCTTCATAGGCGCCATGGGTAAGTCCGCCCAGTTCCCGCTGCACGTCTGGCTGCCGGATTCCATGGAAGGCCCGACCCCCATCTCCGCGCTCATCCACGCGGCGACCATGGTGACCGCGGGGATCTTCATGGTGGCGCGCATGTCGCCGCTCTTCGAGCTCTCGGATACCGCGCTCACCGTGGTGATGTGGATTGGCGCCATCACGTGCCTGTTCATGGGCCTGCTGGGTCTCGTGCAGAACGACATCAAGCGGGTCGTCGCCTACTCGACCCTGTCCCAGCTCGGCTACATGACGGTGGCGCTCGGGGTTTCCGCCTACGCCGCCGGCATCTTCCATCTCGGCACCCACGCGTTCTTCAAGGCGCTGCTCTTCCTGGCGGCGGGCTCGGTCATCATCGCCATGCACCACGAGCAGGACATGCGCAAGATGGGCGGTCTGTGGCGCTACATGCCGATCACCTGGATAACCTCGCTCATCGGCAGCCTGGCGCTGGTGGGTTTCCCCGGTTTCTCCGGGTTCTTCTCCAAGGACGCGATCATCGAGGCCGCGCATCTCTCCGATCTCCCGGGCTCCGGCGTCGTCTACCTGATGGTGCTCGGTAGCGTTCTCATCACGTCGCTCTATTCCTTCCGGCTCCTCTTCCTGGTCTTTCACGGCAAGGAGCGCATGGACGAGCACACCCGCGAGCACCTGCACGAGAGTCCCGCGGTCGTGACCGTGCCGTTGATGGTGCTCGCCATCCCGTCGGTGATCATCGGCTGGCTCTTCGTCGAGGTGATCCTGTTCGGCGACTACTTCGGACCCGCCATCGTCGTCGATCCGGATCACGATGTGCTCGCCAGGATGGGCGCGATGTGGTCGGGCACGATGAAGTTCTTCCTCGCCGGCTTCCTGCACATGCCCTTTATCCTGCTCGTGCTGGGCTTCGTCATCACCTGGTATCTCTACATCAAGCGGCCGGATCTCCCGGGTAAGCTGGTCGGTCACACCCGGGTCGTCTACGACATCCTGGTACGCAAGTACGGATTTGACGAGCTCTATCAGTTCCTGTTCGCAGGCGGCGCGAAGGAGCTCGGTGGCGCGCTGTGGCGTTACGGCGATGAGATCATCATCGACGGGCTGGTCGTCAACGGCTCGGCCCGGGCGGTCGGCTGGTTCGCCGGCGTCGCGCGCCGCATCCAGAGCGGATTTCTCTACGATTACGCCTTCGCCATGATCATCGGCCTGCTGGTGCTCATGTCGCTGGGACTCTTCATCTACGCCTGATGGGTAGCCCGGACAACATAGTGACGATGGATTGATGCTCGAGCTCCCCCTTCTCAGCCTGGTCGTATGGATACCGATTCTCGGCGGCGTCTGGGTGCTGCTCGCCAGCGGCGCACGTAACGCCCCCGCCGCGCGGATGATCGCGTTGATCGTCTCGCTGGTGACCTTCGTCGTCTCCCTGCCGCTGTGGGGGTACTTCGACGCCGGCACCTACGCGATGCAATTCCAGGAGAAGAGCCTCTGGATCGAATCCTTCGGCATCTACTACCACCTCGGTGTCGACGGCATCTCCATGCCGCTGATTATCCTCACCACGTTTACGACGGTGCTGGTGGTGTTGGCGGGCTGGGAGTCGATCCAGTACAAGCAGGGCCAGTACATGGCGGCCTTCCTGGTTCTCGAGGGTCTCATGATCGGCGCCTTCGCCGCCCTCGACGCCATGCTCTTCTACGTGTTCTGGGAGGCGCTGCTGATACCGATGTTCCTGATCATCGGCGTCTGGGGCGGCCCGCGGCGCATCTACGCCACGGTCAAGTTCTTCCTCTACACATTCTTCGGCTCGGTATTCATGCTGGTGGCGCTGATTTATCTCTACCTCCAGGCGGATTCCTTCTCGATCCTCGCCATGCACGACGTGCCTATCAGCTTCCAGGCCCAGGTGCTGATCTTCTTCGCGTTCCTGGTGGCCTTCGCCGTCAAGGTGCCCATGTGGCCGGTGCACACCTGGTTGCCGGACGCCCACGTCGAGGCGCCCACCGGCGGCTCGGTGATTCTGGCGGCGATCATGTTGAAGCTCGGGGCCTACGGCTTCCTGCGCTTCAGCCTGCCTATCACTCCGGACGCGAGCCACGCGCTCGACGGGCTCATGATCGCGCTATCGCTGATCGCGATTGTGTATATCGGCTTCGTCGCGCTCGTGCAGCCGGACATGAAGAAGCTGATCGCTTATTCGTCCATCGCGCACATGGGCTTCGCCACCCTCGGGTTCTTCATCGCGTTCCGCATCATGGTGGCGGGTGATATTGACGGCGCGGCGCTGGGAGTGGAGGGCGGCATCGTGCAGCTCATCTCCCACGGATTCATCT
>CBDTYP010000235.1:0-5443 GCA_965364645.1 uncultured Gammaproteobacteria bacterium
ATCGACCTGGCGGCGGAAACCGCGGATGCACGCCCACAATCAGAAGCCGGATCGCCCGGAAAAAATCGGCAAGTACGAGATCGTGGATATCGCTGGAAGCGGCGCCATGGGCGATGTGTACGTTGCCTACGACCCCTTCATCGACCGCACCGTCGCCATCAAGGTATGCAACCACGACGACGGTTCCGACGGCGCGCGGGTGGCCCGCAGACTCTTCGTCAACGAGGCCAAGGCGGCCGGCGCGTTAGACCACCCCAACATCCTCAAGATATTCGACGCCGGGGAGGAATCCGGCCAGCCCTATATCGTGATGGAGTACATCGCCGAGGCCCGCACCCTGCGGCGCTACTGCAAGCCCGAGGATCTCCTGCCCGTGCCGCGGGTCCTGCAGATCGCGATCCAGTGCGCGGAGGCGCTGGACTATGCCCACAGCCGGGGCATCATCCACAGGGACATCAAGCCCGCGAACCTCATGCTTACCCGGGAGGGCGAGGTCAAGATCGGCGACTTCGGTATCGCGAAGCGTCTGACCACCGAGGACACGCAGACCAAGCGGATGGTGGGATCGCCCCGCTACATGTCACCGGAACAGGTCAAAAACGAAGAGGTGACGACCCAGACAGACCTGTATTCACTCGGCATCAGCATCTACGAGCTGCTGACCGGGAAGCCGCCTTTCACGGCCAAGGGGCTGTCGCAGCTGGTCATGATGATTCGTTCGGACGAGCCGACCCCCGTGCGCGCCCGACGTCCCGAGATTCCCGAGCCCCTGGAAGCCATCGTCAAGCGCGCCATGGAGAAGTCAGTCGAATGGCGTTATCAGAACGGCGCGGAGATCGCCACGGACCTCACCGCCCTCTTCCAACAGCTCCAGCAGGAGGACCTCATCCTTTCCCCGGAGCAGCGATTCAGCGCCGTGCGGGGGCTGCAGTTTTTCGGTGATTTCTCCGACGACGAGCTGCGCGAGGTCCTGGACGTCGCGAGCTGGGAACAGTTTCCCTCGGGTAGCCATATGATTACCGAAGGGAGCCTCGAGCAGTCACTCTACGTGTTGATATCGGGGGAGGTGACGATCGGCGTCGGCGATCGCGTCGTCGGGACCCTGGGCCAGGGCGACTGCGTGGGCGAGCTGAGCTACCTGTCCAACTCGAAACGCAGCGCCTCGATCACCGCAATGGACGATGTCACTGCACTGAAGATCGACCACGCGCTACTCGACTGGGCTTCCATCCCAGTCCAGATGCGTTTCAACAAGGTCTTCCAGCAAGTCCTGATCGAACGCCTGGCGCGCACCACCTTCGAGCTCGCGAAGCACGTCAGCTAGTTCGGATGTTGGGCTTCGCTGCGCTCAGCCCAACCTACGGGATCGGGATGGCCGATCCTTTGTAGGTTGGGCTGAGCGCAGCGAAGCCCAACATGCAGAGACCCCGTCAACGCTTCGAGTTGTAGCGTATCCACGGCTCCAGATCGGGCACCTCCCACTCCCGGTACCACGCCTCCAGGTGCGGCAGCAGCTGTTCCACCATCTCCGCGCCCTCCTCAGGATACGCCGTGGCATCGAGTCGCTCCGCGAGCTCCCGGCCGATGTCCTCCAGGTCGAATCGCGTCGGCATCCCATCGCGGAGCACCACTTCGCCATCCACCAAGACCGTATCCACGTCGCCCGCACGGGCGCGATAGAGCACCACTTCCCGCGGATCTGCTTCCGGTGCGGTCCACGGCCACGTCACCCGTCCCAGGTCGACTAGGACGAGGTCCGCCGCGTGACCGACGTCGATGCGCCCGAGCCGGTCCTCCTCGCGCAAGAGCCTCGCGCCGCCCCGGGTCGCCATGCCGAATATCTCCGTCGAGGTGGGCGCCGCCTCGCCGAGCACGGGCGTGCCGTGCAGGCGCAAGGCGAGGCGCATCTCCGAGAACATGTCCTCATCCTCGTCGAGGGTGGTGCCGTCCATACCGAGGGCGACGTTGACGCCCCCGGCCAGCAGACCGTTGAGCGGGGCGATGCCAGCGCGCAGGCGCAGATTCGAGCTCGGGTTGTGACTCACGGAAGCGCCCGTCCCCGCCATGACGGCGATCTCGTCCTCGGTCAACCAGACGCCGTGGGCGATGGAGAATCGGGAACTCAGCACTCCCAGATCGTTCAGGTGCAGCATGGTCGGCTTAGCGTAGAAGCGCGGGCCGTGGATCATCTCGTAAATGGACTCGTCCACGTGGGTCTGTACGCCGACGTCCCAGCTCTCCGCGTGCTCCGCGATACGCACCATGAAGGCGTCCGACACCCACTGGGGTCCCGGCGGCCCGAACCACAACCCGACGCGGGCGTGATCGCGGTACTCCCGCCAGATACTTTCCATGACTTCGAAGTACGCGTCCTCGGTGATGCGGCTCTCGTCGGGGAGAAGCTTGCGCGCGTAGCCGCGCACCGCCTCGGGCAGCGCGTCGATGAAGCGCTCGTCCTCGTCCGCGCCGGACACGAGAAAGCTACGGGTCGTCAGTCCCGCCGCCGTGACGGCGCGCATTCCCGACGCGGCGTAGCCGGCTAAGGTGTCCCCGACGGTGCGCGCGAACGACTCCTGATCGCCGCCGGCATTGAGCACGTTGACGACGCAGGTCACGCCCGAGCGCAGCTGCTCCGCGGCGCTCAGCATCGCCTCCAGCCTCGGATCGCCCCGGCGCGCCCGATGGTGGGCGAGTATCCAGGGCTCCAGCAGCATGTCCTCGATACCGTGCTGGATCGTCGAGATGCCTTTGCTGTGATGGTGGGCATTGATGAGCCCCGGCAGAACCGCCATGCGCTCCGAACCTACGACCTCCGCCCCGGAATGCCGGGCCCGCAGAGTTTCCCAGTCGTCGACGGCCGCCACCTTGCCGCCCTCGACCAGGACCGCGCCACCACGCAGCACCGCGTCATCGGCACCGGGGATGACCCACCGACCTCGAACCAGCGTCGCCGCGCTCATGTCAACGAGCCTGCAGACTCGGAAACGCCGTCCATTTGATTACCCATCGCTTTTCCTCCCCGTCCCAGTCGAGACACACGACACCACCATTCTGAAAGCGGACCACGGGCCGGCCCGCATCCGCCGTGACAAGACAGGCGACGGCGCGCTCCATGAAAGGGAGATGCCCCACGTACATCGCATCGCCAGTCCTTGCCAGGTTGTCAGCGAAGGCCCTGACATCGTCGAGAGGGTCGATGCCTTCCCGTGACCGAACGCCATCCACGGGGGTCAGCGCGGCCGCGAAGATATCCGCCGTCTGGGCGGCGCGTGCCTTACCGCTGTGCCAGATAGCGTCGACGGCGACGCCAGCCCCCTGGAGCGCCTCGGCGACCTGGGCGACTTCGGCCCGTCCCTCGGCGGTGAGTCCGCGCTGCGGGTCGACGTCCTTCGACGCGCTCTTACCGTGCTGAGCCAATAGAACAGACACGTTACTCACTCCTCCGCATTAGCGCCGGAAGTACTCCGAAAAGGAAAGCGTCTCAGCCGCGCCTTCGTGGCCTAAGGGAACGAAGCGCGACTGAGTCTCCACCCGCCCCAGCCAGCGCTCGACCCCCGGGAACTGCGAGAGATCGAAGCCGACGCTGTCGGCGCTGCGCGTGTAAGGATACAGGGTGAAATCCGCGACGGTGCAGCCGTCGGCGGCGAGCCAATCGTGATTGCGAAGACGGGACTCCATGACACCGAGGGCGTGCCGTGCACGCGGCTCGAGTTCCATGAAGCGTTCGGTGTGCCGGCCCGGGTCTTCGGCAAAGTGCCGGAGATAACGCATCACCGCGAGCGTCGGCTCATGGCTGTACTGCTCGAAGAACATCCAGCGCAAGACCTCGGTCGCGGTGTCCGTGTCCTCAGGCCACAGGTCGGAACCTTGCGCATAGTAATAAAGAATGGCGCCGGACTCGGTGATCACGTGTCCGTCCTCGCGCAGCACCGCCGGAATCTTGCCCATGGGATTGAGGGCCAGGAAGCGCGCGTCCCTCGGCTCGTTCCTGGTCTGCGCCACGTCCACCCGGCGATAGTCCGCTCCGACCCGGGCGAGGATCAGCTGCACTTTGTGGACGTTTCCCGAGTCGAGATTCCCGAACAACGTAAGCACTCACTTGCCTCCTTCCGGACTTCCCCGAAACGCCGGACCGAGCCCATTTCCACCCTGCCGACAATGCCCCCAAAGAGCGAACAAGTCGACAACCCGGTCCCGCCCGCCGGGCTATCCTCATTGACTGCACAGGGCCGTCCAGAGGTCGGTGCCGGGAATCAGGTTCCCCTCGGGGAGAATGGCGCACAAAACGGACAGCCAGTCCTGGTGCGGTGTTCAGCTCGGATGTGGAGTGCCGAAATACGCATTAGGTGCGCTATTGCGATGGGTATGGCAAAAGAACAAGAGGATTATGATGTGGGCTTCGCGTTCGGCACCACGAGCGGTGTCGTCGATCCCCACATCCCGGGCTATCGCGTCGAGGGCCTCATCGGCTCCGGCGGCATGGCGTCGGTCTATCTTGCCATCCAGGAGTCCCTGGAACGCCCGGTCGCACTGAAGGTCCTGGACGACCCGGAATCGGCCGAATACCAGGAGCGCTTTCTCAACGAGGGCCGCATAATCGCCTCCCTCACCCACTCCAACATCGTGACGGTCCACGATATCGGCGTCGCCTCCCGACACCTCTATATATCCATGGAGTATGTGGAAGACGGCGACCTCAGGCGCAGGATCCGCACCGGCATGTCTCCCGTGGAGGCCTTCGCCATCGTTGAGCGCATCGGCAGCGCGCTCGAACTCGCCCACGGTCGCGGGGTCGTGCACAGGGACGTCAAGCCCGCCAACATTCTCTTCAGGCCGGACGGCACACCGCTGCTGGCGGACTTCGGTATCGCCAAGGACCACCATAGCGACAGCGGCCTCACGATGGACGGCAGCGTCGTCGGCAGCCCCTACTATCTCAGCCCCGAACTCGCCAGGGCCCAGGACATCGACGGGCGGGCGGACATCTACAGCCTCGGCATCATCCTCTACGAGATGCTCGTGGGTGAGAAGCCCTTCAAGGGCGAATCGGCTGTGGACACGATCTTCAAGCACCTCAACGAGCCGCCGCCGGCGCTGCCCGAGGAGCTGGTTCGTCTGCAGTACTTCCTCGACAAGATGCTGGCGAAGATCCCGTCGGGTCGGTTCAAAGACATGGCCGAGCTGCTCGGCGAGGTGCGTGAGCTGCAGGCGCGCGGTTTCGACGACATCGCCGACCGTGTCGTACGCAGCACCGACACGACCCTGATGCTCGAGAAGACCTGGATCGAGAACGCAGTCAGGAAGAAACCGTCCCGATTCAAAAAGCTCGTCAGGATTGCCGGGATCGCCGCCGGACTCGCCGCGATGGCGCTCGGCGGCTTGTACTTCGCCGACGACGGCACCGCCTTCGTCACCTCCCGGGACGGGACGGACACCGGCGAGC
>CBDTYP010000236.1:0-5434 GCA_965364645.1 uncultured Gammaproteobacteria bacterium
GATAGTTGGGCGCGCCGGCGTCGACGAAGACCACCTCGTGGCGCTGCTGATTCGACTGGCGGGCCTTGTCGTCGATCGCGACGCCGGCGGTCGCGGTGGTCTCGGTGGTCTGGGTTATTGCGGGTACGGGAGGTGGGGCGTCGGCATCCAGGGCGCGGGGGTCGATGGCGACCACGGGCGAATCCGCGGAGAACAGCAACCGCGGTTCGAGCTCTTCCATGATCGCACGGCGACGATGGGAATTAGGTGACTTTTTGCGCACCTGGACCAGTCCTTATTAAATGAGGTCTCAGCGTTCATCTGGGATCTCATTACTATCTCGACCAGTGGCCGTCGGCACTTGATGTGTCGGCTGCCCGCAAAACGTCGACCGCTCGACAATTGCCCACATCTGGGCGGGGAGACCGGGAACAGGGGCGCGCTTGCGCCACCGGGGCGCCGGGGTCCGGCTTCCCCGGGGCAGGGAAGGGGGGATCAGCCGATGGGAATTAACGGCGGGAAATCCCTCAGGATGCGCCGTCTTCTCCGATCCATCCGCGCTGGCGGTAGACCAGGCGTCCGACGTATTCCTTGAGCGCCCGGGTGCTGACGTCGAGGGATGCCGGGCTCGCGATCCAGGCCGCCAGCCCACCCGGGCCTGGACCCGAGGCCTCGAAGTCCGTGGCCGCCGGGGTTGCGTCGACGCCGGCGCTACGGAAGGTGGCCAGCGCCCGCGGCATGTGCATGGCCGAGGTGACCAGCAGCACCGATTTCAGCTGGTGCTCATCCAGCATCAGCTTCGTGTAGACCGCATTCTCGTAGGTGTTGACGCTCTCCGTCTCGGTCAGGATCGCATCCGCCGGCACGCCCCAGCCGGCCAGCACCGCGGCCGCGTGTACCGATTCGGCATCCATGGCGCCGCCGCCGCCGTGTCCGCCCGATACGAGAATTACCGGCGCCTTGCCGAGCGCGTAGAGTCGGGCGGCGTAGACAAGACGATCCGCCGCCGCCGACAGGTTGGCGCCGCTCTCCGGTGTCGCGGGTGGTGACAGAGTCCCGCCGAGGACGACGATGGCGTCGGCTTTCGGCAGCGCCTCGGCGGGCAGCTCCGTGCTCCCACCCTCCAGCAGTGACTGGAGGCCGCCGCTCACGAGAGGCGTCGCCATCATCCACAGCAATCCGACGACGACACCTGCGGCGACGAGGAATCCGCCGCGGCGGGTCAACAGCCACAGCGCGAGCAGGGCGAGGATAGCGAGGAGGGCGACATTCAATGGATTGAGCAGCATTTTCTTGATCACTCTCGAGGGTGGTCAGCCGGGGGAGATTCTTCGCCGCGCCGCCCGGGTGACTCCACCTGGGCGATGCGCAGCATGTTCGTGGTGCCGGAGATGCCGAAGGGCATGCCAGCCATGATAACCAGCGTCTCGCCCACGTCGGCGAACGACTCCTCGAGCGCGACCTCGCAGGCGCGGCCCACCATCTCCTGGACGCGCTGGATATCCGGTGTCTGCACGGAGTGGACTCCCCAGACGAGCGACAGTCGCCGCGCGGTATCGACGCTGGGCGTGAGACTCAAGATAGGCGCCTCCGGCCGTTCCCGGGCCGCGCGCAGGGTGCTGAAACCGGAGCTCGTGTAGGTGACGGTCGCCGCGACCGGCAGCGTGTGGACGATGCCGTGGAGCGCATCGCAGATGGCGTCGGCGGCGGTCGGCTGCGGATCCGGCAGGTTCGCGTCGATGCCGATGCGGTACTGGGAGTCCTGCTCCACCTCCGCGATGATACGGTCCATGATCGCGACAGCTTCTTCCGGATAGCCGCCGGCGGCCGTCTCCGCGGACAGCATCACCGCGTCGGCGCCGTCGTAGACGGCTCCCGCGACATCCGACGCTTCCGCGCGCGTGGGTACCGGCGACTGGATCATGGACTCCAGCATCTGGGTTGCGACGACCACCGGTTTACCCGCGGTTCGGCACTTGCGGATGATCCTCTTCTGCACTCGGGGCACCCGTTCCGGCGGCAGCTCGACGCCGAGATCACCGCGCGCCACCATCACGCCGTCGGAGGCGGCGATGATGGCATCCAGGTGATCGATGGCCGCGGGCTTTTCCAGCTTCGTGAGGATCGCCGCACGATCGCCCACCATCTTTCTGAGCGCTTCCAGATCCTCTGGACGTTGGATGAAAGACGGCGCCACCCAGTCGACTCCGATGTCGAGACCGAACGCGAGATCACTCCTGTCTTTCTCCGTGAAAGGAGACAGCGGCAGAACTACGTCGGGTACGTTGACGCCTTTCCGGTCGGAAAGCTCACCGCCGGTAACGACGACGGTGTCGGCGAAGTCGCTGCCGCACTGCGTGACCCGCAGTCGCAGCTTGCCGTCGTCGAGAAGGATATCGATGCTTGTCTTAATCGCCGCGAAGATCTCTGGGTGGGGCAGCGGCGCCCGCGTTTGGTCACCGGGCTGCTCATCGAGATCAAGGCGATAGCCACTGCCTTCTTCGAGGGTAACGGGACTCCGCGCCAGCTTTCCGATACGCAGCTTCGGCCCCTGCAGATCCAGCATGATGGCGATGGGCCGGCCGGAGCGCTGCTCCAGGGCGCGGATCTTTTCGATCCGATCCTCGAGCTCCGCGAAGGTGCTGTGACTGCAGTTCAGGCGGAATACGTCGGCGCCGGTTTCGAAGAGTTTCTGGATGTCTTCCAGGGTGGCGCTCGCGGGGCCGAGGGTCGCGATGATCTTGGCGTTTCGGTTGCGGCGCATGGACTCCGGCGTCGGTGGGGGCGGAGCCCGTAATACTACGTCCTCCCCGCCATGCCCGTCACCTCGGTGCGTCCCGGGGAGCGGGGACAGGGCTGACGAATCGTGCTAGCCTCTAGCCTTCGCCCGGTGGTCACTGAAGCAGCGGCGCCAAGAACAGAATCCGCCGGGCACGGAGGAGGACCCCCTTGAAGCGTGGCCCGTTCATTTGCGGCTGTTCGATGCGTGGTGTTGCCGTTCTGGCAATCCTGGCAGCAGGCCTCGTGGTGACGACGGCATCCGCGCAGCTCAACTGCAACCCCGGCGTCGAGTTCTACGCCGAGGGTCCCATCAAGGCATGCACTCTCAACGGCAACCACCGCCTGCACACGGCGCGCGGCGACGTCGTCGTCTGCGCCGACGGCTATCCCCTGGTGCAGTTTCCCGATGGACGCCTGCGTAGTTGCACGATCGCCGAAGCGTCGGTGATCGCGGGTGTGCAATGCGAAACGTCTTCACGCATCGAGCTCGCCCCCGATGGCGCGCTCGAAGACTGTCGAAAGTCCTGAGCGAGGATCGCTTCGAAGGTGGACGTCAGTGGCGAATTCGATATCCCGGCGAACCGCCAGCTCGTGTGGGAGGCGCTCAACGATCCGGAGGTGCTGGCACAGTGCATTCCGGGATGCGAGAGTATCGAACGAATTTCGGAGACGGAGTTCGTGGCGAAGATGAAAGCCAAGATTGGGCCCGTCAAGGCACGCTTCGAGAGTCGGGTGCTGCTCTCGGATCTGAACCCGCCCGAGAGCTATACCATCAGCGGCGAGGGCAAGGGCGGGCCGGCGGGTTTCGGCAAGGGCAGTGCCCGTGTCACGCTCACTGAAGCCGGTGACAACACGCTCCTCGCGTACACTGCCGATATGCACGTGGGAGGAAAGCTCGCCCAGGTGGGGTCGCGGCTGGTCGGTGGCGCGGTGCGAAAGATTGCAAACGATTTTTTCGGCAAGTTCGTCGAGGTGGTTGCTCAGCCCGTGGATTCGGACTGAGCTTCGACCTTAAGGTTAGACAATAGTAACGAGCAGCGCGGTGAACATTCCCGCTGCCACTACCACAGGAAGGGAGAGAGTCATGTCCGTAAACGTCTCCATGACGCTGAACGGCAACACGGTGTCGGCGGAAGTAGAAGGCCGTACGCTGCTGGTCAGCCTGCTCCGGGATCAACTGGGACTCACAGGCACCCACGTTGGTTGTGATACCAGCCAGTGCGGCGCGTGTCTCGTGCACGTGAACGGTCGTGCGGTGAAGGCATGTACCATGCTGGCCGCCCAGGCCGACGGTGCCGAGGTGACGACCATCGAAGGCGTTGCCAGCAACGGCGAGCTGCATCCCATGCAGGCGGCCTTCAAGGAGAATCATGGCCTGCAGTGCGGCTTCTGCACGCCCGGCATGATCATGAGTGCGCTGGATCTCGTCAGCATCAATCCGGATCCGTCCGAGAGCGAGGTGCGCGGCTGGCTCGAAGGCAACATGTGCCGCTGCACGGGTTACCAGAACATCGTCAAGTCTATTCAGGCCGGCGCCCGCGCGATGCGCGAGGGGGGGAAGTAGTCATGACCGATACTGGAATCGGCGCCTCGGTGCGCCGCAAGGAAGACTACCGCTTCCTCACCGGCAACGGCCGTTACTTGGACGACATGAACCGTCCCGGCCAGGGTTACGCATACTTCGTGCGTTCTCCCCACGCTCACGCCACCTTTACCATCGATACCGCGGCGGCGGCCGGCATGCCCGGTGTTGTGGCCGTCTACACCGGTGCCGACATCGCGGCTGCGGGTCTCGGCGGGCTCATCTGCGGGTGGACCATCACCCAGAAGAACGGTGAGCCCCACATCGCGCCGCCGCACCCGTTGCTGGCGGTCGATAAGGTGCGCCACGTGGGCGATACGGTGGCCGTCGTGATCGCGGACACCTATGCCCAGGCGAAGGACGCCGCCGAGCAGGTGGTGGTGGATTACAAGGAGCTGCCATCGGTGACCTCCGTCACCGGAGCGCTCGACAACGGCGCGCCTCAGGTGCACGCCGAGGCGCCGGGCAACCTCTGCTACGACTGGGAGATCGGCGACAAGGCCGCGACCGATGCTGCCTTCGAAGGTGCGCACCACGTGACGCGTTTCGAGCTCGTCAACAATCGCGTCATTCCGAACGCCATAGAGCCCCGCTCCGCCATCGGCGACTACGATGCCGGCACCGACGAGATTACGCTGTACACGACCAGCCAGAATCCTCACGTGGCCCGACTCGTCATCTCTGCGTTCATCGGGCTCACGCCGGAGCACAAGCTGCGGGTGGTGGCGCCTGACATCGGCGGCGGGTTCGGCTCGAAGATCTTCATCTACCTGGAAGAGTGCGTCACCGCCTGGGCGGCGCGTGAGCTCAAGCGGCCCGTCAAGTGGACCGCGGAACGTTCGGAATCTTTCATGACCGATGCCCACGGCCGGGATCACGTATCCAGCGTAGAGCTCGCCATGGACAAGGACGGAAAGTTCCTCGGCCTGCGGGTGTCGACGCTCGCCAACATGGGCGCCTATCTATCGACCTTCGCCTCCTGCGTTCCGACCTTTCTCTATGCGACCCTTCTGCAGGGTCAGTACACCACCGGGGCGATCTACTGCGAGGTCAAGGCGGTGTTCACCAACACCACGCCGGTGGATGCGGTGC
>CBDTYP010000237.1:0-5410 GCA_965364645.1 uncultured Gammaproteobacteria bacterium
CCGCCGCAACTACGGCTGCACCCACTTCATCGTCGGACCCAACCACGGCAGCCCGCCCGACGAGGGGCGTGGACGTTTCTATCCCGACGCCGCGGCCAGAGAGCTGGTCGTCGAGCGCGAGTCCGCCATCGGTATCCGTGCGGTGCCGTTCGAGCGACTCGCGTGGTCGCCGGGGCGCGCCCGGTTCGTCCGGGTCGACGGATCGAATGATGACGCGGGCGAGGAGATGAGCGACGAAGCACTCGCCCGGCGCCTCTCCCACGGCGAGGACGTCCCTCCTTGGTTCAGCTACCCGGAGGTCCTCGACGCGCTGCGAAAGGTGTACCCGCCCAGGCACCGCATGGGCATCACGTTATTCTTTACCGGCCTGTCCGGCTCCGGAAAGTCGACTCTCGCGCGCATCATGTACGGCAAGTTCGTCGAGGACGGCAAGCGGCCGACGACGCTGCTCGACGGCGACATCGTGCGCCGCAACCTCTCCAGTGAGCTCGGGTTCTCGAAGGAGCACCGGGACCTCAACGTGCGCCGCATCGGCTACGTGGCCAGTGAGATCACCAAGAACGGCGGTGTCGCCATCTGCGCCCCCATCGCGCCCTACGCCAGCACCCGGCGCGCGGTGCGCGAGCTCATCGAGGAACACGGCGCGATGATCGAGATCCACGTGGCGACCCCGCTGGATGTCTGCGAGCAGCGGGATCGGAAGGGACTCTATGCAAAGGCGCGAAAGGGCATCATCCCCGAGTTCACCGGCATCAGCGACCCCTACGAGATACCGGAGCATCCGCAGCTGCGCATCGACACCAGCGACCGATCACCCGTGGAGGCGGCCCAGGAGATATTCCTGTACCTGCTTCGGGAAGGCTACCTGGACTCACCGACCGAGGCGGTCGTCGACTGAGCGCCGGCCCGCCCGGCGGTCTCTCCGGCCACTCTCTCCACTCTGGGCGCAACCCGCGTCACCAGCTCGTAGCCGATACTGCCCACGTGCTCGGCGACCTCTTCGACGGGCAGGCCGCGGCCCCACAGCACGACCGCCTCCCCCGGCGCCGCGTCCGAGCGCGGGCGTAAATCCACCGTCACCAGATCCATGGACACGCGGCCGACGAGCGGAACCCGGGTGCCGTTTACCAGCAGCGGCGTGCCAGCCGGTGCGTGCCGCGGATAGCCATCGCCGTACCCGACGGCGACGACGCCCACGGGCATATCTTCGGGGCAGGTCCAGGTTCCGCCGTAACCGATGGCGTCGCCCTTGCGGAGCCTGTTTACGGCGATCAGCCGACTCTCGAAGGTCATCACCGGGCGCAGACCATCCGCCTCGCCCCGCCCGCCGACGAAGGGCGAGATACCGTAGAGCATGATTCCCGGGCGCACCCAGTGGCCGTGGGCCGCCGGCCAGGCGAGCACGCCGGCGGAGTTGGCGAGGCTCGTCTCCGCCCGCTTGGTCTGTTCGAGAGACAGGAAGCAGGCGACCTGATCCGCCGTGCTCTCGTCGCCGGGCTCGTCGGCCCGGGCCAGGTGGGTCATCAGGCGAAGCGGCGCGGCGACGCTCGGACAAGCCTCCAGCCGGCGCCATGTATCCGCGACCTGCCCGGGCGCGAGGCCGAGACGGTGCATCCCCGTATCGACCTTGACCCATACCCTCACGGGTTCGCCAAGGGCGGCCCGCTCCAGGGCGACGATCTGGGTTTCGTGGTGCACCACCACGTCCAGCGCGAGCTCAGCCGCCTCGGCGAGCTCCCGATCCGAGGACACGCCCGAGAGCAGAACCAACGGTCCTTGGACACCGGCGGCCCGCAACTCCCGGCCCTCGTGGAGGCGCGCGACTGCAAAGCCGTCGACCCCTTCCAGCGCCGTCGCCACCCTGATGGCGCCGTGACCGTAGGCGTCGGCCTTGACCACCGCCAGCACCCGGCACCCGGGCGCCCTTTCACGTACCTGTTGGAAGTTGTGGCGCAGCGCGGCGAGGTCGATAACCGCCCGCGCCGGGCGGGTCATGAATAGTAACCGCCGCTGAAATCGTCGGGGATGAAGTTCTCGAAGCGCGTGTGCTGGCCGAGGAAAGTCAGGACCACCTTGCCGATTGGACCGTTACGCTGCTTGCCGATGATGATCTCGGCCTTGCCCTTGTGCTCGGAGTTCTCGTTGTACACCTCATCCCGGTAGATGAAGAGGATCAGGTCGGCGTCCTGCTCGATGGCGCCGGATTCCCGCAGATCGGACATCACCGGGCGCTTGTCCGGGCGCTGCTCCAGGCTCCGATTGAGCTGGGACAGGGCGACCACCGGCACCTGGAGCTCCTTGGCGAGCGCCTTGAGCCCCCGGGAAATCTCCGAGATCTCCGTCGCCCGGTTCTCCTTGGTGCCGGGCACCTGCATGAGCTGCAGGTAGTCCACCACCACGAGCCCGAGATCCTTTTCGCGTTTCAGTCGCCGGCAACGGGCGCGCAGCTCCAATGGCGTTAGCGCCGGCGTATCGTCGATGAAGATATGGGTGTCGTTGAGCATGGTCAACGCGGAGGTGAGGCGCGGCCAGTCGTCGTCGTCGAGACGGCCGCTGCGTACCTTGTGCTGGTCGATGCGCCCGAGGGACGACAGCATGCGCATGGTGAGCTGCTCGGCCGGCATTTCCATGCTGAACACGCCGACCGTCATGCGTCCCTTGATGGCCGCCTGCTCGACCAGGTTCATGGCGAACGCGGTCTTGCCCATGGATGGGCGGCCGGCGACGATGATGAGATCCGAATGCTGCAGGCCCGACGTCCTGTCGTCGAGATCCGTGTAGCCCGTCGCTACTCCGGTGATCGCGCTGTCGCTCTGAAACAGGGTGTCGATGCGATCCATGACGTTGACGAGCACGTCCTTGATGGGGGCGAATCCCATCCGGCTGCGCACCCCCCGGTCCGCGATCTCGAAGACACGCTGCTCCGCCTCGTCCAACAGCTCGTTGGCGCTGCGGCCCTCGCTCGCGAAGCCCGTATTGGCGATATCGGTGCCGACCTCGATCAGCCCCCGCAGGACGGCTCTCTCTCGCACGATGTTGGCGTAGGCGGTGATATTGGCGGCGCTGGGCGTGTTGCGGGCGAGCTCGCCGAGATAGGCGAGACCGCCGGACTCCTCCAGCTGTGCGTGGCTGTCCAGCCACTCGGAAATCGTGACCACGTCGAATGGACGCGCCTCGTCGGAGAGGGCGTCGATGGCCTGGAAGATCAGGCGATGATCGTGGCGGTAGAAGTCATGCAGGGATACGACGTCGGCGACCTGATCCCATGCCGCGTTGTCCAACATCAACCCGCCGAGCACGGACTGTTCGGCTTCGATCGAGTGTGGTGGAACCTTTAGCGCCGCGGTGGCGATGTCGGCGGGGCGATTGGACAGCACCGTTTCTGGCATCGTGACTTCCGGTGTGCTCTCCGCTTTTGTGAAGTGCGTCACAGAATGCGCTTCTGCACCGACACTCGCGCCACGGATCGATTTTGGTATCGACTTCGGCGCTTCCCCCAACACCCGATGCGAGCATACACCAGCGGCGCGCGCATCGAAAGACACAGTCGACGAGTTTTAACGCCTCAGGAATTTATGCACATGTTTTCAACAACGAAGGCGCACAAAGACATGCACAAACGTCGACGACTACTCTTCCGCGACGACGTGTACGGTGATCGACGCCTCGACATCGGCGTACAGGTGCACGCCAACCTCGTAGTCGCCGATCTGGCGCAGAGTGTCGCTCAGGAGGCGCACTTCGTGGCGCCCGACTTCCATTCCCGCCTCGGTCAGTGCATCGGCGATGTCCTGCGGACCGACGGATCCGAACAGCTTTCCTTCTTCACCGGTCTTGCGCGCGATGGTGATCTCGGCGCCCTCGAGCGCTTCCGCGCGCGCCTGCACCGCCGCCAACGCCTCGGCCTCCTGGCGCTCCAGCTCCGCCCGCCTGGCCTCGAACTCCGCGAGGTTCGCCGACGTCGCGATAACCGCTCTGCCCTGAGGGATCAAGAAGTTGCGCGCATACCCCGGTTTCACCTTGACCGAATCCCCGAGCTCGCCGAGGTTCTGTACCCGTTCCAACAAAATAACCTGCATGGTCAACTCCTCGCTGCCCGTTGCTGCCGTCGCGCCGGCGTGGGAATGCAACCGGCGCCCCTCAGGCGCCGGCACCCCAACGGCGCCGGTAATCGAACCAGGTGTCCGAGATTCCGGCGAGCGCCAGCCCCAGGCTGGCGATCGGCGAAAACAACACCAACCCCACGTACATGACCGCCAGCCAGCCCGCCGATGCCTGACGTCCGTGCACCACCCCGTGCACCAGCGCGATGCCCTGAATGGTGTACATGTTGATAATGATCACGAACCAGGCGGGAAAGAGACCGTGTGCGAAGTCGCCGGCGAGAATCGCCAGCAACGCCAGCGTCACGCCCACGTAGGCTATCCGCCGATCCAGTCGCAACGCCCGAAACTCTTTGCCGAATCCGCCCGGATTGTCGAGGACGGCCTGCATCCATCGTCCCAGCCACAGCGTCAGCATCGCGATCATCATGAAACCGGACACCGTCGCGGCCGGTACCGACAACGCGTGCACGATCGCGCCGAGCATGTCCAGGAGCTCCGGCGATGCATCCGGGCGCGTATCGCGAATCGGCTGCACGACCAGGGATTCGAGCCTCGCCCCCAACCACGCTACCGGATCCCTCGTGAGTAGATGGATGCCGGCGAGCACTATCGCGCTCATCGCCCCCGCCGCCGTCAGCGTGATGGCCTCGGAGGCAGTCTGGCGCAGCACCTGGGCCAACAGGACCACCGGTACGGCGGTGAACATCGCGAAAACGATCACCGGCTGGTAGCCCACCGACCACAGCGTCATGACCAGGCCGGGCACCGCTATGCACAAGGTCAGGACCAGGGCGCTGTCGGCGATGCCGCGGCGCAGGGCCGTCGCGGCGATGATGCCACCGGAGACGAAGCTGAAGGGCGGCACGAGCATACCCAGGACGGCCACGGAGATCGCGTGAGTCCGACTGCGCATGATGAAGCGCACCAGTGATCCCATGGCTATGGGGCCCGTAGTGGGTGCGAATCAATGGGAGTCGCTGTAGGGCAGCAGTGCCAGGTAGCGTGCACGCTTGATGGCGGTTGCGAGCTGGCGCTGATAACGCGACTTGGTTCCGGTAATCCGGCTCGGAACGATCTTGCCGGTCTCCGTGATGTACGCCTTGAGAGTATTGAGATCCTTGTAGTCGATCTCCTTGACCCCCTCGACGGTGAATCGGCAGTAGCGCCGGCGACGAAAAAAACGTGACATGATTCAGTACCTCGAGTATCTCGGCCGCCTACTCCGGCGTGGCGGGAGCTTTGTCGGCCTCGACGCTGCTATCGTCGGACGCCTCGGCGGGCGCTTCGCTGGATGTCTCGGCGGG
>CBDTYP010000238.1:0-5323 GCA_965364645.1 uncultured Gammaproteobacteria bacterium
TTGATCAGCACGAAGCGGCATTCCCCGTGATCGAAGGCGCTGAACGGTGCGCCGAAGTAGCGCTCGTAGAGGGCGACACCGTCATCGCTGACCGCCGCCGCCGGCATTGCCTTGAAGGGCTTGTCGCCGACGTCGTGATTACCGGGGATATAGCGGACCTCGGCATTCACGTCACCGAGCATCGCGAGTGCCGCGTCCGCCGCAGCGCCGTAGGTAGGCAGCGCCGGCACCGGATGCACCACGTCTCCGAGATGGATGACGAACGCGGGGTCCAGACGATTCAAGAGCGCGGCAACGTAACGGCAGCGGCCATTGGCGAGCGCGTTTACCTGCCAGGGAGAAGACAGATCGCCCTCCTCGGGGCGCGTATGGGTGTCCGCGATGACGGCGAAGGTGAAGAGCGGTGCGTCCACGTCGAGTCTCCGGTGCGGTATTGAAGTGTCCAGTGGAGCACTACGATATCGCGTTTGACCGATGGCGGCCCAGCGTTTAGTTTGAGAATTCGCTTCAGGGGAGGGTGACCAGATGGCCAAGCGTCCGTTCGACTTCATCGATCTGCCCGCCGACCGCAGCGTCAGCAAGCCCCGCGCCAACGGGCTCACCATGATGATCGACTGGGGGCTCGGGCTGCGTCAGCTGGAGGACACCCTCGAGATGTCCGGCGACTACGTGGATCTCGGCAAGATCGCCGTCGGCACACCCAGGCTGTACGACGAGACGCTGCTCCAACGCAAGTTCCAGATGTACGAGAGCAACGGTATCCGGCCCTTCCTCGGCGGGATGTTCATCGAGCACCACTACGAGCGCCAGGGCATGGACGCCATGAACCAGTTCTACGGCGAAGCGGTGCGGGTCGGCTTCAAGGTCATCGAGGTCTCCGACAACCTGCGTCCCTTCTCGTCCAACGAGCGCCGTCATCTCATCCAGCTCGGTCTCGATCACGGACTCACGGTATTCGGCGAGGTGGGCGCCAAGTGGGAGGCCAACGACGCCGCGACCCTGATTGCTCAGGCCGAAGAATGCTTCGACGCCGGCTGCGAGCTCGTGCTGGTGGAAGGCGCGGAGCTGGTGGATGCCAAGGGCCAACCCATGCGCGAGCTCCTGAATTCCCTGCGCGAGGCCCTGGACCTCGACCGCGTGCTCTTCGAGCTGCCGGGACCCTGGATCACCGGCTGCACCATGGACGCGATCCACGATCTGAAGAAGCTGCTCATCCGCGAGTTCGGCGCCAACGTCAACATCGCCAACGTGATGCCCGACGACGTCATGGAGACCGAGGTGCTGCGGGCGGGACTCAGCGTCATCCAGGTGCCGGTCGGTAGCGCCTCACAGCCCGCTTGACCGACATGCGGCTCAGCGACTTCGAGGTGGCGCTGCGTGGCGGGGAGATGGGCCCCGCGCGCCAGGCCGCGATCGAGCAACAGATCCAGGTCGGCAGGACCTTCGACGCCGAGGACTTCGTCGAGGTCAGCCAGGTGCACCTGATGGCGGACACCGAATCCCTCGGAGAATCCGGCGTCGCCTATCTCGAGAGCGTGGCGGCGCTGCCCGAGGAGCAACGCCGCGTGCGGGTCCCCACCGTCACCGATCCCCGCGGCATCGATCTGTGCGCCTATCGAAAGCTCAACCAGGAAGAGCGCTTTGCTGAGCTCGAGCGCCGCACCATCGCCGCTTTCGAGACCATGGGCGTCCTGATGACGGATACCTGCATCAACTACCAGACCATCCTGCCCCCCGTGCGGGGTGAGCATCTGGCGTTCGGAGACACCGGCTCGACGATCTACGCGAACAGCGTCTGCGGCGCGCGCAGCAACTTCGAGGGCGGGCCGGCCGCGCTGGCCGCGGCGCTGACCGGCCGGGTGCCTCGCTACGGATGTCACCTGGATGGCGGCCGACGCGGCACCCATCTCTTCGAGGTAGCAGAGCGCCCGACCAGCTTGAGCGACTGGGGGGCGCTCGGCGCGCTGGTGGGGAAACGCACCGGCTCCTACTGGACGGTGCCGGTGATCACCGGCATCGAGGGATCACCCACGTCCGATGAGCTCAAGCACTTCGGCGCCGCGCTGGCGAGCTACGGATCCGTGCCGCTCTTCCACATGCCCGGCGTCACGCCGGAAGCGACGGATGTCGAAAGCCTGTTCGACGGGCCGGCGCCGAGCGCGCAGACGATAACGGACAGGGACGTCGACGACTTCTACAAGTCTTTCGGCCGCCACGAGGATGGCGTGGACGTGGTCGTGTTCGCCGCGCCGCAGCTCTCCATGGTCGAGATGCAGGACGTCGCACGGCTCCTCGACGGCAGGCGGGTGCACGACGGGACCGCGCTGCTCATCGCCACGTCCCCCGAGAACAAGTCCGCCTGCGATCGCCTGGGGATCACGGAGACCATCGAGTCTGCCGGCGCCACGCTGCTCCGCGGAGTGTGCTTCTACCAGATGTATGCCCGGGAGCTCGGCGAGGCCAATGGTTGGCAACGGCTCGTCAGCAACTCCGCGAAGCTCGTCAACATCATCAGCGGCTATGGCTATCAGCCGGTGCTCGCCACTACCGAGGCTTGCATCGATGCCGCGGTGAACGGGCGCATGTGATGCCTGAGCGACGCATCAGGGGGCACGTGGGAGTCGGACCGAAGGCGAGCGGGATCGCGCTGGTCGCGCGGGACAATTTCAGCGCGCGCTACGATCTCGATCGGCTGCAGGGTGTGTTCTCCCGCCCCGCCCACACCCTGTTCGGCCAGAGCTACGTCGATGCCGTGCTCGTGCTGCATACCGCGAAGGGCGGCGTCGCTACGTCGTGGATGCTGCGGGAGATGAAGGATCGGGGCATGGCCCCCGCGGCGCTGCTGCTCAACTACGGCAATCCGATCATGGCCCAGGGAGCGGCGTTCGCCGAGCTCGCTTTCATGGATCGCTTCGAGGTGGACATCACCGAGAGCATCGAGACGGGCGATCGGGTCAGCGTCGATCCCCTGGAGGGACTCGTCGTCGTCGGCTGATACCCTGTCTATCGAACCCTGCAGGAGAAATGTACATGCCCTTCTGGCAAAGACTCGTCATCACCGTAATCGCCATCCTGGGCGTCAGCTTCCTGGCGGGATTGCTGTTCCAGTCCGTGCTCAACTTCGCTCTGCCCAGCTATGCCGCGGGCGTCATCGGCGGACTGACCGCCCTGCCGCTCTGGGAGTTCCTCAAACGAATCGGCGCGAAGAAGTAGGGAGACGGTGCCTCAGACCGAGATGCTGGTCTCGATGTAGCCGGCGATATCCCTGAAGGAAACCACGCCCGTCGGCTGACCGGTGGCTGTCACCAGCGGAATGTGCCGGATCCTGCTCCTCGTCATGTGATGCAGGGCGGCCGCGATGGAATCCCGCGTCCACAGGGTAATGACCTCGGTGGACATGAGACTGCCGACCGTCTCCGACTCGAGCTTCTCGATGCTGCACGCGACCTTGGTGAGCACGTCGCGCTCGCTGAATATTCCGACGACCCGGCCGTCGTCGTCGATGACCATCAACGAGCCGATGTCCCGCTCGCGCATGGTGCCGATGCACTCGGCGAGAGTCGCCTCCGCCGTTACCGTGACGGGTGTGTCTGACATCAGCCCGGACAGATTCACGAACGAAAGGCTGTGCTGCGCGGTCGGCTCGCTCTCCTCCATCGCCGCTTCATTTCGGATCAGGGTGTCGGCGAGCTGCATGAGGCTGAAGTGTGTGAGGTTGCCGACGACCACGTCTTCCTCGCCCATGACCGGCACGTTGCGGAAACGCTGACTGTTCATCAGATTGAGCGCGTCCATGGCGGAGGACGCGGACGCGACCGTGCGCGGCGTGCGCGTCATTACGCTGTCGATGGGATCGCTCCAGCACTCGGGAGCATCCACAACCTTCCTGAGGACATCGCGGTCGGTGAAGATCCCGACGAGCCTGCTCTGCTGCATCACGAACGCGCAGTTGTTGCCCGTCTCGTTCAGTCTCTTCAGCGTCGCGTCGACCGTGCTCCCGCTGGCGACGCGGCAGTAGTGGGAGAGGTCAAGCCGCTCGACCTGCTGAACCCTGAAGTGCTCGGCGATGTTCATAAGCCTTCCCCTGGACAGAGCCGTGACGCACTGATTCTGAACCTGACGTTACACGCCCTCAACCCCTATGGCACGATGAGACCGTTACAAGGGACAGGACCCAATCAGGAGGCTCGACAACATGGGCACGATCTTCAGGCGCGCGGCGAGCGCGTTGATTCTGGCCGCCATCGGTGTCACCGCGAGCGCCGGCGAGGGCGGCATGGTGACCGTCGCGGGCGAGGTCTACTACCGACAGCGCATCGCCCTGTCGCCCACGGCGCAGCTGTACGTCGCGGTGGAGGACGTGTCCTTGATGGACGTCCCGGCCGTGGTCATGGCGGAGAAGCGGATATCGCCCGCCGGGCAGGTGCCCATCGCCTTCGAGCTCCGGGTGGACGCCGCCCGCATCGAGCCGGGGCACACATACGCCATCAGGGCCAGGATCGAGGAGGGCGGGCGATTGCTGTGGATCAACACCGAGCACATCCCGGTACGCCTCGACGGCGCTGACAACCTGCGTGTCCGGGTCGATCAGGTGAGCGGTTCCCCGGGCAGCACGCTCATCGGAACGAGCTGGCTCGCGGACGACATCGGCGGGCGGGGCGTGGTCGATCGCGTCCAGTCCACCCTGGCGTTCACGGAACCGGGGAGGGTCGGTGGACTCGGCGGCTGCAATCGCTACTTCGGGCCGGTAACTCTGAAAGGCGACAGCATCACCTTCGGCAATCTGGCCTCTACCCGGATGATGTGCCCGGACGCATTGATGGACCAGGAGCAGCGCCTCTTCCAGGCGCTCTCCAGGGCGAAACGGTTCGAGCTCAGCCATGAGGGACAGATACTGCGGATGTACGCCGAGGACGGCACGCCGGTGCTGCGCTTCAGCAGGATCGTCGAGAACTAGCCTGGCTCAGGCGTCGATGTACTTCCAGTAAGTATCTTTCTTGGTCACGAGGCCATCCCGGAACGTCCACACGTCGCAGCCCAGCCAATCGATTGCGGCGCCGTCCTTCGGCGTGCCCCGGACGGTCCATTCCGAGCAGGCCTTGGAGCCGTCCGGTGAGATGAAGTGGGACATGTCCTCCCAGCGCATGTCCGGGATGACGGCGTAGCGGGCCGAGAGGACCTCGGCGATGGCGGCCTTGCCCCGCAGGCGCTTGGCCTCCCAGGGCTCGGGTCCCCGCGCCATCAGCCATTCGCAGTCGTCGGCGAAGTAGGCGAGGATGCCGTCGACGTCGTGACGATTGAAGGCATCCTGCACGGCGTCCAG
>CBDTYP010000239.1:0-5300 GCA_965364645.1 uncultured Gammaproteobacteria bacterium
GAGCGCGGCCAGCGGGTCATGGAGACCATGAAGCAGAAGCAGTACTCGCCCATGAGCGTCGCGCAGATGGCGGTATCGCTGTTCGCGGTCGACCGCGGCTACATGGACGATGTCGAGCTCGACAAGATCGGTGACTTCGAAGACGCGCTGCAGTCCTACATGGGCTCCGCTCACTCGGACTTCATGGACAGCATCAACGCCGATCCCGCTCTCAACGACGAGGTGGAGTCCAAGCTCGCCGCAGCGATGGACGACTTCAAGGCGAACAATACCTGGTAATCGAGCGAGTCTGATCCATGGCCGGCGAAAAAGAAATACGCACACAGATCCGCAGTATCGAGAATACGCAGAAGATCACGCGCGCCATGGAAATGGTGGCCGGCAGTAAGATGCGCAAGGCTCAGGAGCGCATGCAGCACGCGCGACCCTACGCCGAGAAGATGCGCCACGTAATTTCCCACGTGGCGGCGGCGAACTCAGAGTACAAGCATCCCTTCCTGATCGCCCGGGAGGTGAAGCGCGCGGGCGTCATCGTCGTCTCGACGGACCGGGGACTCTGCGGCGGCCTCAACACCAACGAATTCCGGCGCGTCGTCGAGAGGATGGACGAGTGGAAGCAGCAGGGCGTCGAGACTGACTTCTGCGTCATCGGCAACAAGGCGGCGATGTTCTTCAAACGTTTCGGCGTGAGGATCCTCGCCCAAGCGACCCATCTCGGGGACACGCCGGCCATCGAGGATCTGATCGGCACGATCAAGGTGATGCTCGACGCCTACACCGAGGGCGAGATCGACAGCCTCTATCTCGTGTACAACAACTTCATCAACTCGATGACCCAGAGCCCGGCGGTCGAGCAGCTGTTGCCGCGCGAGCCGTCGGACGAAGAGCAGGTCAAGCACTACTGGGATTACATCTACGAGCCGGGCGCCAAGGACGTGCTCGACAACCTGCTGACGCGCTACATCGAATCATTGATTTATCAGGGTGTGGTGGAGAACGTCGCCTGCGAGCAGGCGGCGCGCATGGTGGCCATGAAGGCGGCGACCGACAACGCCGGCGAGCTCATCGGCGAGCTGAAGCTCGTGTACAACAAGGCGCGCCAGGCATCCATCACCCAGGAGCTTTCAGAGATTGTCGCCGGCGCGGCGGCGGTTTGAGCCGCGAGCGCCACGACACTGTTAATTAAGTGAGGTCATCAAGATGAGTTCCGGAAAGATTGCACAAATCATTGGTGCCGTGGTCGATGTGGAATTTCCCCGCGACTCCGTGCCCAATGTGTATCACGCGCTCAAGGTCGACGGCGGCCTCACGCTGGAGGTGCAGCAGCAGATCGGCGACGGGGTCGTACGCACGATCGCCATGGGTTCCACCGACGGCTTGACCCGGGGCGTCAGCGTCGCAGATACCGGGCAGGCGATCCTCGCGCCGGTCGGCGAGAAGACGCTCGGGCGCATCATGGACGTGCTCGGCGAGCCCGTGGACGGCAAGGGGCCCATCGGCGCGACGGAGTCCATGCCCATCCATCGCAAGGCCCCGGACTTCACCGATCAGTCGGCGGACGTCGAGGTGCTCGAGACCGGCATCAAGGTCATCGACCTGATCTGCCCCTTCAACAAGGGCGGCAAGATCGGCCTGTTCGGCGGAGCCGGCGTGGGCAAGACGGTGACGCTGATGGAGCTCATCCGCAACATCGCCATCGAGCACAGCGGCTACTCGGTGTTCGCAGGCGTCGGCGAGCGCACCCGCGAGGGCAACGACTTCTACCACGAGATGCGCGAGTCGAACGTGCTCGACAAGGTGGCGCTCGTGTACGGCCAGATGAACGAGCCGCCGGGCAACCGCCTGCGGGTCGGTCTCACGGGGCTCACCATGGCCGAGCACTTCCGCGACGAAGGCCGCGACGTGCTCATGTTCATCGACAACATCTACCGCTACACGCTGGCGGGCGTCGAGTGCTCGGCGCTGCTCGGGCGCATGCCTTCCGCGGTGGGCTATCAGCCGACCCTCGCTTCCGAGATGGGCGCGCTTCAGGAGCGCATCACGTCCACCAAGACCGGCTCCATCACCTCGATCCAGGCCGTCTACGTGCCCGCCGACGATTTGACCGACCCGTCCCCGGCCACCACGTTCGCGCATCTGGATGCGACCCTGGTGCTGTCCAGGCAGATCGCGGAGCTCGGCATCTACCCTGCGGTCGACCCGCTGGACTCCACGAGCCGTCAGCTCGATCCGCTGGTCGTGGGTCAGGATCACTACAACACCGCCCGTGACGTGCAGGGCGTGCTCCAGCGCTACAAGGAGTTGAAAGACATCATCGCCATCCTCGGTATGGACGAGCTCTCAGACGAGGACAAATTGGCGGTGTCCCGGGCGCGCAAGATCCAGCGTTTCCTGTCCCAGCCATTCTTCGTCGCCGAGGTGTTCACCGGCAGCGCGGGTAAGTACGTGTCGCTCAAGGACACCATCGAAGGGTTCAAGGCGATCGTCAACGGCGAGATGGACGAGTACCCCGAGCAGGCCTTCTACATGGTCGGCAGCATCGACGAGGTCGTCGAGAAGGCGAAGTCCGTCTGATCCGGGCTTCGCTTAGAGCGGAAACATCACGGGAAACATCATGGCAATGACAGTCCACGTCGATATCGTCAGCGCCGAGGCGGAGATCTTCTCGGGCCTCGCGGAGATGGTGTTTGCCCCCGCTGTAATGGGCGAGGTGGGCGTCATGCCCGGGCACGCACCGTTGGTAACGACGTTGAAGCCCGGCGAGGTGCGCGTGCGCCTGCCCGGCGGCGAGGAGCAGTCCTTCTACGTCTCGAGCGGCGTGCTGGAGATCCAGCCCCACGTGGTCACGGTGCTCTCCGACACCGCCCAGCGCGCAGGGGATCTGGACGAAGCCGCGGCGTTGGAGGCGAAGGAGCGCGCCGAGCGCATGCTTGCGGACCGCCAGGCGGACATCGACGAGGCCCAGGCCCGCGCCGAGCTCGCCCAGGCCGCCGCCCAGCTCCAGGCTATCCGCCGCCTCCGCGGCCGCTCATAATTTCGGGACAGAAAATCCGGGTCAGAGACGATTTACGACGCGTAAATCGTCTCTGACCCGGATTTCCTCTGTCCCTGAATTTCTCCTAAGCTAGCTACTCATGGCTCCTCTGCACGTCATCATTCTGGCCGCCGGCCAGGGCAAGCGTATGAAGTCGCGCCTGCCCAAGGTCATGCATCGTCTGGCGGGGCGGACGTTGCTCGAGCACGTCGTCGCGGTAGCCCGGGAGCTCGGTCCCCGGGAGATCCACGCGGTCTACGGCCACGGCGGCGAGCAGGTGCGGGCGGCCCACGAGGACCTCGGCGTGCGGTGGGTGGAGCAGGCCGAGCAGCGAGGCACCGGCCACGCGGTGGAACAGGCAATGCCTGACATTCCGGATGAAGCCGCCGTGCTGGTCCTCTACGCCGACGTGCCGTTGATCAACGCGGCCGTTCTTCGGGAGACGGTTTCTGCGGCCGACAGTGGTCTCGCGCTGATCACCGTAGAGGTCGCGAATCCCCGCGGCTATGGTCGTATCCTGCGAGCAGACGATGGTGCGCTGGTGCGCATCGTCGAGGATGCCGACGCCGGCGCCGGCGAGGCCGGCATCAAGGAGATCAACACGGGCATTCTGGCCGCCGGCGCCGGCAACCTGCGGCGCTGGCTCGGAAGCCTCGACGAGCACAACGCGCAGGGCGAGCGCTACCTCACCGACGTCATCGCGCTGGCCGCGGGCGAGGGCGTCGATGTGCACAGCGTCCACGCCGCCGCTGTGGAGGAGGTGCTCGGGGTCAACGACCGCAGCCAGCTGGCGGCGCTCGAGCGCTATTACCAGCGCGGCCGGGCCGAGAGGCTGATGCGCGACGGTGTGACCATCATGGATCCCGACCGCGTGGACATCCGCGGCGAGGTGGACATCGGCCGGGACGTGACTCTCGATGTCAATGTGGTGCTCGAGGGCAAGGTCGTCATCGCCGAAGGTGCCTCCATCGGTCCGAACTGCGTCATCAAGGATGCCGAGATCGGTTCGGACAGCGAGATCCACGCCAACACCATCATCGAGCAGGCCGCCATCGGCGCGGGCTGCCGCATCGGGCCCTACGCGCGGCTGCGCCCGGGCACGCGGCTCGCCGAGGACGTGCACATCGGCAACTTCGTCGAGGTCAAGAATACCCGCGTGGATCGGGGCTCCAAGGCCAACCATCTCACCTACCTTGGGGACTCGGAGGTGGGCAAGGGCGTGAACATCGGGGCCGGGACGATAACCTGCAACTACGACGGCGCCGAGAAACACACCACCGTCATCGAGGACAACGTCTTCGTCGGCTCCGGGGTCGAGCTGGTGGCCCCGATCAAGGTGCACGCGGGGGCCACCATCGGTGCGGGGGCTACCGTCACCAAGGACGTCCCCTCCGGCGTGCTCTCGGTCAGCCGCGGCCGCCAGACCACCATCGAGAACTGGACCCGCCCCACCAAGGCCAAGAAATCCTCGTAGCCCGGAATCCGGGCCGTCAGGTCTGAAATACCCCCATCATTGGGATAAACTCCTGAATCAGCACCACTTAATGGACCAATTACCATGTGCGGAATAGTCGGCGCGGTAGCCGAGCGAAACGTCGTCCCCATCCTCGTCGAGGGCCTGAGGCGACTGGAATACCGGGGCTACGACTCCGCGGGTCTCGCGGTCATCAACGGCACGGACGCCATCACCCGGATTCGCACCCCCGGCAAGGTGGCGGCCCTGGATACGCTGTTGGAGAACGACGCAGTGCATGGGTCCATCGGCATTGCCCATACCCGCTGGGCGACCCACGGCGTACCCAATGAGGCCAATGCCCATCCCCATGTCTGCCGCGACGAGGTCGCGGTGGTGCACAACGGCATCATCGAGAACTTCGCCGAGATGCGGGCGGAGCAGGAGCGCCTCGGTTACGAGTTTCTCTCCGACACCGACACCGAGGTCATCGCGTCGCGCATCCACCACTTCCTGGGACAGGGCGTGGATCTGGTCGAGGCTGTGCGCAGCGCCACCAGCGAGCTCGAGGGCGCGTACGCCATTGGCGTCGTCAACACGAAGGATCCCGAGCGGGTTGTTGGCGCCCGCATGGGTCCGCCGCTGCTGGTCGGCGTCGGCGTCGGCGAGCACTTTCTGACCTCCGACGTGGCGGCGCTCATTCCCGTCACGCAACGCTTCCTGATCCTCGAAGACGGCGACATCGCCGATCTGCACCGGGACGGCGTCACCGTCTACGATCGCTCCGGCGCCGTCGTCGAGCGCGAAGAGTCG
>CBDTYP010000240.1:0-5298 GCA_965364645.1 uncultured Gammaproteobacteria bacterium
CTGTTGATGAAACATTCCGTGTTGATTACGAAGTAACAACAACAGCGGGTTGTGATCGCCATGGCGTTGCTGTCGAATCCGTCCCTGCTCCTGCTGGACGAGCCCACGACCGCGCTGGACGTGACGGTGGAGGCCGGCATCACCAAGCTCATCGCCGACATCGCGAAGCAGTACGGCACCTCGCAGATCTACATCTCCCATAACCTCGGCCTCATCCTCGAGGTCTGCGACCGGGTCTTCGTCATGTACTCGGGCGAGGTGGTGGAGGAAGGCACCATCAAGTCGTTGTTCACCTGGCCGAAGCACCCCTATACCCACGGCCTGTTCGGCTGCATACCGCTGCCCACCGCGGACAAGAACGCGGCGCCCCTGCGCCCGATCCGCGGCCAGCTGCCGCTCCCCCACGAGCGTCCCAACGGCTGTAACTTCGGCCCGCGCTGCGATTACTTCGTGGACGGCCGCTGCAACTCGCGGGACATCGCGATGGCCCACGTCACCGGCGGGGCCCCCGATCATCGGGTGCGCTGCGTGCGGTGGACGGAGCTCGACTTCAGCGAAGAAGTCTCCGAAGGCGAAGAGAAGCCGCCAATCAGCATCGGCGAGACCGTGCTCAAGGTCGACGGGATGCAGAAGTACTACGAGGTGCACGACCGCTCCATCGCCGCACTCATCGCCGGAGAGAGCGTCAAGCTGGTCAAGGCGAACGAAGAGCTGAACTTCGATGCCCGCGAGGGCGAGACCGTCGCCATCGTCGGCGAGTCGGGCTGCGGCAAGTCGACTTTCGCGAAGGTGCTCATGGGTCTCGAGACCGCGACCAACGGGGAAGTGGAATACGGGGACGTCAACATCGGCGAGATCCCGGTCCGCTCCCGCTCGCCGAAGCAGATCGGCTCGTTGCAGATGGTCTTCCAGAACCCGAGCGACACGCTCAATCCGAGCCACACCATCGGCGGCCAGATCGGGCGCGTGATCAAGAAGTTCGGCGTCGAGTCGGACAAGATAAAGATCCGCGAACGCGTTCTGGAGCTGCTCGATCTGGTTAAGCTGCCCCGGGACTTCTACATCCGGCGTCCGCGCCAGCTCTCGGGCGGGCAGAAGCAGCGCATCGGCATCGCCCGGGCCTTCGCGGGCAATCCTGCCATGGTGATCGCCGACGAGCCGGTCTCCGCCCTCGACGTCTCGGTGGCCGCCGCGGTGACCGAGCTGCTCACCGATATTCAGCGCGACAACAAGACGACGCTTCTCTTCATCAGCCACGACTTGAGCGTGGTGCGCTATCTCGCCGATCGCATCGTTGTCATGTACCTGGGGCAGATCATGGAGCGCGGCACGACGGACGAAATATTCGAGCCACCCTATCACCCCTACACCGAAGCCCTGCTCTCGGCGGTGCCCATTGCCGATCCGGAGGTGACGAAGCGCGAGATCGTCCTCGAGGGAAACCTGCCGAGTGTCATGAATCCGCCCAAGGGCTGCCCCTTCTCGACGCGTTGCCAGCACAGGATCGGCCCGATCTGCGATGAGGAGCGACCGCCTGTGCACATGGCGACGAACGGCCATGCGATCGCCTGCCATATCCCGCTCGACGATCTCCGTAAGGCGGAGCCGGTAATCGTGGTCCCGAAAGAGGAAGACCGTATTCACGTCAATCAGTGACGGTCCACTGACGACTGGTGCCGGTCGCGGGAGGGTAGCACATGCACAAGAAGATACTGGTCGGTCTCGACGGTTCGACCCATGGCCTCGCCGCCACGCGAGAGGCGGTGGAGCTCGCCAAGTCGTCCGGCGCCGAGCTTCACCTTCTCACCGTCACGCGTCCCTACAAGGTGTCACCGAAGCTGCGCCAGTTTCTCGAAGCTGAGAACCTCCTCGGCGAGCCCAAGTACGTCATGGACGAGATGACCAACAGCATCGTCTCCGATGCGAAGAAGATCGCGGTCGAGGCCGGCCTGAATGAGGCGAAGACCGTGGTCCGCGAAGGCAAGCCCGCGCGGGCGCTGCTCGAATATGCCAAGAGTAACGGGATCGACCTGATCGTCGTCGGATCCCGCGGCGTAGGCGAGGTCGACTCGGCGCTGCTCGGGAGCGTGTCGCAGAAGGTCGGCATGCTGAGCGAATGCACCGTCATGATCGTGCGCTAGCCGCTCCTCCGCTTCCACTCCATCACCGAGACAATCCGGAATGCCGCGAGATCCTCGTTACGATGTTCTGTTCGAACCCGTCGCCATAGGCCCCGTCCAGGCAAAGAACCGGTTCTACCAGGTACCCCATTGCAGCGGCATGGGCTACCGCCATCCTCGGGCGGAAGCCCGCATGCGCGGCGTGAAGGCCGAGGGGGGTTGGGGGGTCATCAGCACACAGGAGTGCTCGATCCACTGGAGCGGAGACCTCGAGCCGACGCCGGACGCGATCCTATGGGACGATCGCGACATCCCGACGCTGGCCCTGATGGCCGAGGCAGTGCACGAGCATGGCGCGCTGGCCGCCATCGAGCTCGTCCACGGCGGCCCGATGGCGAACAACCTGTACAGCCGCGTCGCCCCGCTCGCGCCGTCACACACCCCGGTCGACGACGTCGATCCCTTTCAGGCCCGGGAGATGACGAAGACCGATATCGCGAACCTGAGAAAGTGGCATCGCGATGCGGCGCTCAGGTCCAAACGCGCGGGCTTCGATATCGTCTACGTTTACGCGGGTCACGATCTGACGCTGCCCATGCAATTCCTGTCCCGGCGCTGGAATCGCCGCGGCGACGAGTACGGCGGCTCGTTGGAGAATCGCGCGCGTCTCTTGCGCGAGATCATAGAGGATACGAAGGACGCCGTCGGCGACACCTGCGGCGTGGCCGTACGCTTTGCGGTGGACGAGCTGCTCGGCGGGGGCGGGATCACCGCGCAGGACGAGGGCCGGGAGGTCATCGAGATGCTCGCGGAGCTCCCGGATCTGTGGGACGTGAACGTGAGCAACTGGAGCAACGACTCCACGACCTCTCGCTTCGAGAAAGAAGGATCCCAGGAGCAGTACATCGCGTTCGTGAAGCAGTGCACGACAAAGCCGGTGGTCGGTGTCGGGCGCTTCACCTCGCCCGACACCATGGTGTCGCAGATCAAGCGGGGGGTGCTGGACTTCATCGGCGCGGCGCGCCCCTCGATCGCGGATCCCTTCCTGCCGAAGAAGATTGAGGAAGGCCGGCCGGAGGACATCCGCGAATGCATCGGGTGCAACGTATGCGTGAGCGGCGAGCGCCGCATCGTGCCCATGCGTTGCACGCAGAATCCCACCATGGGCGAGGAGTGGCGGCGGGACTGGCACCCGGAGAGGATCCCGGCCAGGGGCTCGGACGATGGTGTGCTCATCGTCGGCGCGGGGCCCGCCGGGCTCGAGTGCGCCCGCGCGCTGGGCGAACGCGGCTACACCGTCACGCTGGCCGAAGCAGGCGACGAGCTCGGCGGCAGGGTGAGCCTCGAGAGCCGCCTCCCCGGGCTCGCCGAATGGGCCCGGGTGCGGGACTACCGGGTGTCACGGCTCCAGCAGATGCCCGACGTGGAGATCTACCGGGCGAGCAGGCTCTCCGCGGAGCACGTGCTGGAATTCGGCTTCCCCCGGGTGGTCCTCGCCACGGGCGCCCACTGGCGGCGGGACGGCGTCGGCCGGGCGAACCGGCACCCTGTCGCCGGCGCCGACGGCGCCAACGTCTACACGCCGGACGACGTGATGGCGGGCGCATCCATACCCGGTCCCGTCGTCGTCTTCGACGACGATCACGCCTATATGGGCGGCGTCATCGCGGAGAAGCTCCGGAGCGACGGTCTCGACGTCATCCTCGTGACCCCCGCGCCCCAGGTGTCCGCCTGGACCTGGGCGACCCTCGAGCAGTTCCGCATCCAGTCGGCGTTGATGAAGGCGGGAATCCGCGTCGAGACCTGCAAGAACGTCTCCAGCGTGGAAAGCGGCAAGGTCGAGCTGGCCTGCATCTACACCGGCGCCCGCTCGAGCGTCGAGGCGGCGTCCATCGTCATGGTCACGGCCCGGCTGCCGGAGGACTCCCTGTTCCGAGAGCTCGAGAACGATGAGGCGAAACTCACCGGCGCCGGCGTCCGTCATCTCGACTGCATCGGAGATGCCCACGCACCCGCGCTGATCGCCGTGGCCGTGTACGCCGGCCATCGCTACGCACGGGAGTGCGACGAGCCGGCGCAGGAAGGCATCCCCTTCCGCCGAGAGATGATGAGCGTCTCCGATTGAGAGCTGAGCATCCATGAAAGGACGGAGATCCGGCTTCCGCCTGTTGTTCAAGATCGCCTTGACGATCGCACTGGGAGTAGTACTCGTGTCCATCCTGAATCTATTGGCCGGGTTACCCGACAACGCCGACGTTCCGACCTCGCAGACCATCAGCAACGGCGCCGATTCGTCCCTCGGCAAGCGATACGCGCCGGCGCTTGCGGAGAATCCGGACAAGAATGGGGTTGTCGAACTTTTGCATGGCCGCGACGCCTTCGCGGCACGTGTCGTACTGGCACGAATGGCGGAACTCAGCATCGATACCCAGTACTACATGTGGCATCAGGACACGGTCGGCCGCTCACTGGTGTACACGCTCATCGATGCGGCGGACAGGGGCGTCCGTGTGCGATTGCTGGTCGACGACATGTACGGCAGCGATGGTCAGGACACCTGGCTGGCAATGGACGTCCATCCGAATATCGAGGTTCGACTGTTTGCCCCCTACTCCCGCCGCCAGCCCAAGTACCTGCAGTTCATTACCAGATTTCACGACGTCAATGCCCGCATGCACACGAAGACATTCACCGTGGACAACCAGGCCACGATTGTCGGCGGCCGCAACATCGGCAGCGAGTATTTCGATGCCGACCCCGACCTGGCTTTTGCCGACAACGACGTGCTCGCGATAGGGCCGGCTGTCGAGCAAGTCTCATCGAATTTCGATGACTATTGGAACTCCGACTATGCGTACCCGGTCTCGCTGCTGTTACCTTCCGCGACCGAGGCAGATCTGCAAACGCTGAAAGATTCGGCTCCTGCGCATTACGACAAAGCCGAGACGAAGTCTTACATGCAGGCCGTATCCCAGGGCGAGTTGGCGAACGCGCTCCGCAACGGCAGCGCCGAGTATCATTGGGGTCCTGGGAAAATAGTTCACGACGCCTGGTGGAAACGAGATAAGAAGCGGGACGGCTGGAACGAGCGCCTGCTCATCTCTCAGCTGAAGCCCTATCTCATCTCGGCGACCGAAGAGCTCGTCATGGTCTCGCCCTACTTCGTGCCCGGCGACGA
>CBDTYP010000241.1:0-5294 GCA_965364645.1 uncultured Gammaproteobacteria bacterium
AGCGAACCGTCCACGTCCGATAGAAGCGGCGCGTCGCTATCGACGTGGATGACCGGTGGAAATTTACCGTCGTTGGTCTTCTGCAGCTCCGGATCGACGCCGAGGGTTCCCTCCTGCAGAGACCAGAACACCCACATGGGGATGTCCCCGTGCACGACGCCGTCGCTTCCCTTGATGCTCACGGTGCGCGGCAGATCGAGCATCTCCCAGACACTCTTCGCCCAGGGCCCCGCGGCCACCACCACGTAATCGCACGCGATACGGCCACGCTCGGTCTCCACCGCGGTGATCGCGCCGCTGTTGTTGCCACTTTCGAATCCGGACACCGCGACGCCAGTGAGGATCCGCACGCCCTCGGCTTCCGCCTTGTCGGCAAGGCCGTAGAGGCTGCTGGTGTTGTTGGCATAACCGCCCGGTTTCTCGTGGAGCACCGACGTGATGCCTTCGGCCTGCCAGTCGTCGAACATGCCGCGCATGTATTCAGCGGATTCCTTCGCGCCCTCGACGAACACCGACTCGTAACCGATGGCCTCCTGCTGCTCGGCGATGCTCGCCACGTCCTCGCGCATGCACTCGGGGCTGATCTGCATGTAGCCCACGGGGTGGTAGTGGTAGGCCTCGGGGTCGCTCTCCCAGACCGACACGCTGTGGGCCATGAGCTCGCGCATGGCGGGCTGGAAGTAGTTGTTGCGCACGACCCCGCAGGCGATCCCGGAAGCGCCGGCGCCGATGGAAGTCTTGTCCACCACCAGGATGTCCTCGCCACTGCCGCGACCGGTGGCCTTCAGCTCCCTGGCGAGGTGCATCGCGGTGCTCAGGCCGTGGATTCCGGCGCCGATGATCACGAACCTCGCGTGGGCGGGAAATGCCATTTCGATGTTCCTATTATTAGACCAACTTCAGACCAGGGACCTGCGGAAACCACCTCGAGACCCATACCTCGGCTATTCGGAAGCGGCTTGCAGGTCCGTTGTGAGAGGCGTTATATTCAAACCCGCTTTCGGACCAATTTCAAGCCTGACGTGTAATGACAATGGTCCAATTCCATACCATAACAGGCGAGGTCGCCACCCATGGCCGATAGCTCGGTCGACCACCCGGGAAGCGCCCTTCCGCGCCCCGCGCCCAGCGGCGCCGCGCGGATCGTGACCCGCCTGCGACGGGCCATCCTCGACGGCGACTACGGCTACCGGGAGCGCGTGCCCTCCGAGCGAGAGCTCGCCGCGGATTTCGGCGCCGCCCGGGGCACCGTGCGCACGGCGCTCAAGCAGCTCGAGGACATGAACCTCGTCATCCGTCGCCCCGGAAGCGGCACCTTCGTGCGCTACCGGGGTCATGCCGACGACGAGGACATCGCCGGACAGACATCTCCCCTGGAGCTGATCGAGGTGCGCCTGTCCATAGAACCGTCGGTGGCCCGCCTGGCGGTAATGCACGCAAACGCCCAGGACATCGAACGCATCGAAGAGGCGTTACTTCAGGTGGAGGCCTGCAACGGCGATCCGGATTTTTTCTCCCGCGCGGATGAGACTTTCCATCTCGCGTTGGCCGAGAGCACGCGCAACCCGCTCATGGTCTGGCTCTACCGTCACATCAACGATGTACGCGGCCACGCCCAGTGGAGCATGCGAAAAGACAAGATCCTCACCCCGGAGCGCATCGCCGAATACAACAAACAGCACCGTGCCCTGTTCGCGGCTGTCGCCAGCCGAGATACCCAGGGCGCGGCGGACATCATGACCCGCCATCTGGAGAAGGCGCGCGGCGATCTGCTGGGTGCCGGCTGAGCTTTCACGGCGACACGGTGGAGAGATCGACTAGAAACGATCGAACGCACGCACGAGCCCTGATCGATTCGGCGCGTTACCCTGTCGAAAACCCGAAGAGTGCCGCCTACACAAGCGTTGTAGGCGAAGCATGCCAAACGTTCAGCCGATCAGGGTCGGTCTCACTCCCTGGATTCCTGTCCGCCGATGGAGTCGAGCGACTCCGGCGGGAGGCGCAGGCCCTCATCCCGAACGCGGTGCACAGCACGAAGATGGAGAACGCCTACGGGGGCGCCATAGACGAGGCGGCGCCGGCGGACCATCCCTGCCGAATCCTCGGCGAAACGGATCGCCACGGTGTCGCGTATCACCAGATGCATGAGTCGTCGCTGGCGGATCTGTATCGCTGGCCGCCGGTCCGGCAATTGGTGGCGGACGTGATAGGCCGGCTATGTCTTTACCTGCACGAAGACCCATCGAATGCCCTCGTCCTGCAGATCTTCCCCGCGGGCGGCCGCCTCGCATGGCACTTCGATCGGGCCGGCTTCTCCTGCATCATCCAGCTCCAGGCGGCGGAGGAAGGGGGCGAGTTCGAGTTCGTGCGCGGCCTCCGCTCACCGGAGGACGAGTGCTTCGACGACGTGAAGGCGGTGCTGCTCGGCGACCGGGCCCGCGTCGAGCGACGCAGCGCGGAGCCGGGGACCTTCTCGATCTTCGACGGCACCCGCACGCTGCACCGGGTCACACCGGTCCGTGGCGATCGCCCCAGGATGTCGCTGGTGCTCTCCTACGAAGAGCGCCCGGGCGTCAAACTCGACGCCGCGACCCGCAGGCGCTTCTTCGGCCCGGACGCACCCGACGACGAGTGATCGGGGGAGCCGACCACTTTGATCTCTCTTACGCGACTTTCAGCGTCGCTCGGCGCTGATTCATCATCTCGTCGATAATGGGCGCGAAGATGACTTCCATGGCGAGACCCATCTTGCCCCCGGGCACGACAATCGAGTTGCGCCGGGACATGAACGACCCGCCGATCATCGACAGCAGGTAGGGGAAGTCGGTCTTGAACTTCGCCGGGTCACGAAATCGGATGACGATGAAGCTCTCATCCGGCGTCGGTATGTCGCGGGCGACGAAGGGGTTCGAAGTGTCCACGGTTGGGACTCTCTGGAAATTGATGTCCGTCTGGGAGAACTGCGGCGTGATGTAGTGCACATAGTCGTACATGCGGCGAAGGATGTTCTCGGTAACGTCGCTCGGCTCATATCCTCGCTCCCCCGTGTCGCGGTGAATTTTCTGGATCCATTCGAGATTGACGATGGGCACGACGCCGATGAGCAAATCGGTATGCTTCGCGACGTTTGCCGATCCATTGACGACACCTCCGTGCAGGCCCTCGTAGAACAGCAGGTCCGTACCGTCGGGGATATCCTCCCACGGCGTGAATGTCCCCGGCTCCTGACCGAAAGGCTTCGCCTCGATCTCGTTGTGCAGGTAGCGCCGTGTCTTACCCGTCCCGGACTCTCCGAAGCTCGAGAAGAGCGCCTCGAGCTCCGCGAACAGATTCGCTTCTGGCCCGAAGTGGCTGAGATGCTCCCCTTCGGACAGGGCGCTCGCCACCGCCTGTCGCATCTGGGTGCGATCGTAGCGATGAAAGCTGTCACCCTCCACGATGCAGGGCGTCACCTGCTCTCGATAGAAGATGTGCTCGAACGCCACCTTTACGGTGGTCGTTCCGGCCCCGGAGGAACCTGTGACCGCGATAACCGGGTGCTTTCGCGACATACTGCTCTCCTGTTTCGTGCGCACTCCCGACTCGATCCGTCCCGATGGCACAGGGCGCGCGGGCACGACCGCCGCCGATCTGGCGGAAACATAGCATCAAGCACTATAATGTCCATTCAGTGTTTTTGATGAAAATCATAAGGTTTCTCTTATGCCTCTCCTGTCCGCCGATGCCGTGACCGGAACCGCCCGATGAACGTGACGCTCCGCCAGCTGAGAGTCTTCGCGGCCGTCGCCCGGCACGGCAGCTTCACGCGCGCCGCGGAGGAGCTCTACCTCACCCAGCCCGCCGTCTCCATGCAGGTCAAGCAGCTGGAGAACGTCATCGGTCTGCCCCTGTTCGAGCAGATGGGCAAACGCATCTTCCTCACCGAGGCGGGGGAAATGATGGATCACTACAGCCGTGTCATCGGAGAGAGCCTGCGGGAGGCGGAGCAGGCCGTGGAGGAGCTCAAGGGGGTCGACGGCGGGCGCTTGCACATCACGGTGGCGACGACCGTCAACTACTTCGCCACCCGCCTGCTGTCGGAGTTCTGTGGCTCCCACCCCGGAGTACGCGTGAGCCTCGACGTCACGAATCGTCAGAGCCTGCTGCGCCAGCTCGAGGAGAATCAAACCGATATCGTGCTGATGGGTCAGCCGCCGGCCGCAATGGAGGTCGTGGCGGAGCCGTTCATGGACAACCCACTTGTGGTCATCGCGCCGACTAACCATGCGCTCGCCGGCGCCCGCCGAGTATCGCTGGCGAAGCTCCGCGACGAGACCTTTCTCATGCGCGAGCAGGGTTCGGGCACGCGTATCGCGATGGAGCGCTTCTTCGCCGAAAAGAACCTGACGCCGTCCAGCAGCATCGAGATGACCAGCAACGAGGCCATCAAGCAGAGCGTGCAGGCCGGGCTGGGTCTCGGCGTCGTGTCCGCGCATACGGTGGAGATGGAGATCGATACGGGGCGCCTGGTTATTCTGAACGCCGAGTCTTTTCCGATCATGCGTCGCTGGTTTCTGGTCCACCGCAAGGGTAAACGACTGTCGGCGACCGCCGAGGCATTCAAGCACTTCGTGCTCGGGTACGCGCGACAAATCCGCACCTAGAACGACGTCCGCGTACGACGCACCGGTCAGGACGACGAGGCGTCATCGTCATCGGGCAAGCCTTCCTTGAATACCCTGCTGGCCAGGATTTCCGTGTCCTCGATGGTCATGACATCGCGCTTGGTCACCGCACCGGCCGCGAACAGACGGTTCGCCTGGCGAAGCCGCGCGCGATCCAGTGCATTTCGTATCGAACGGGCATTGGCGAACTGTGGCAATCGCATGCGCTTCGTAATGTATCGCGCGAACGCCTCCTCGCCTGCGTCACTGAAGCGATAGCTGAGTCCGGCAAGCTGGAGTTTAGCGATGGCCAGAAGCTCATCCTCGTCGTAGTCCGGAAATTCGACGTGATGGGCGATTCTCGAACGCATCCCGGGGTTGGACTGGAAGAATCGATCCATCTTGTCCTTGTAACCGGCCAATATCACGACGAGGTCATCACGGTTGTTTTCCATGATCTGCAGCAGGATCTCGATGGCCTCCTGGCCGTAGTCGCGCTCGTTCTCGGGCCGGTAAAGATAGTACGCCTCGTCGATGAACAGCACGCCGCCCATGGCACGTTTGATGACCTCTCGGGTCTTCGGCGCCGTATGTCCGATGTACTGCCCGACGAGATCGTCGCGGGTGACGGAAACGAGGTGACCTTCGCGC
>CBDTYP010000242.1:0-5293 GCA_965364645.1 uncultured Gammaproteobacteria bacterium
GCGCGAGCAGGAAGAGTCGGCGTGTCTGATGGAGAGAGTCGTAGGCTTCGGCGACATCGATCTCGGTGGTGATGCCGAGTTGGCGTCGCTCGTCCCAGGTCCAGGCCCCGACGACCGGCACACCGCGATAGTCGTTGTAGCCATCCAAATCGAGGCCCTCTCCACTCTCCATGGCGGAGCGAGCCATGAGGGTCAGCGGTTGCTCTTCCCGCACGAGCAGCGGCTGAAAGCCGTCGATCAGGTTGCCACCGGGGTCCCGCACGTCGACGCTGAGGATGCTGCGGCCGAACTCGGGTACCAGCCCCAGTTCCTGCAAGTCCTCGTCGAACCGGCTCTCGCTGATCATCTTCCCGGCTCGGTTGAACGCATAGCTCTCGCCGGAATTGCCGATCGCGCCGCGGCGAAGGATCTCCGTGAAGCTGAGCTCGGGATCGATACGCAGCACCAGCAAGGCGAGCGGGGCCTCGCTCGCGTCACGTAAGACGGTCGCCGCCTGAATCGTAGCGAAGCCGGTACCACGCCCCTGCTGGGGCAGACCCACAGCGGATGGCAGCGACTCGTCGAGCAGACGCTTCAGGAAGCTCCACGTCTCCTCACTCATCGGCTCGCCCACTTCGGTGCGCCGGGAGCTGGCCAGCACCACGCCGTCAATGGACACCACGGAGAAGCCCCGGTATTCCGCTCGAAGCAGGACCGGGGCGAGTCGGTCCGTCAGACGCTCATGTTCCGGTGCCTCCATCAGCGCCGTCGTGATCGGCTCGAGCCGCGTCAGTTCCGCGATGGCGGCGATCAACTCGGGATCAAGCCCCCAGGCATGGATCTCCTCCTCATGGCCCTCGAACCAATCCTGGACGGCACGATCGGTCGTGTTGAGGATGGCGGACAGCTCCCTGCCGATCTCGCTTCGCGCACGCTCGATCAGCTGTCGGTCCGCCTGAAAACCGATGGCTCCCAGTGCCAAGAGGACCGCCAGCGCGGCGAGGATGGCGGACCATGAACTCGGGAGACGTTCGGTTTCGAAGGAGTGCTCGCGCGGCTCCTTCTCGCTTGCCTCCGGCAACGCTGGGGTTCTATTGCTACTCATTCCATCCTTGCCGCGCGCTGCACTCAGGGTTCAAAGATCTCGAATACCCCGTCGGGCGAGAGACGGGAGTAGTAGATGTTGCTGAGTCCTTTCCTATCCAGTTTGCCGTAGGAGATCGCCCTCCCGATCCCCACGTCGAATCCTTCCTTTCTCTCGAGCGCGGCGAGGAGTCCGGCGCGTGTCAGTTCGGGGCCGGCAAGCCGTAGGGCCTCGACGAGGACGCGGGCATTGATGAAGCCCTCGAGCGCAACGTAGTTCGGAGCGTCCTCGGGGAAGTGCTTCGCCGCGAGCTCTCTGTACTTCCCGACCGCTGGCAGCTCGGTCGATTGGGGCGATGGGACTACCTGCGTGACGACGATGCGTCCGAAGCTCTCCGGACTGACCTTCTGGACCTCCCGCAGTTCGAGCCCGAATGCCTCGGAGCCGACGAACGAGACAGTGTGGTAGTACGGACGGAACGCGTCGTCCTCGCAGAGCTTGATGAAGCGCGCCAATGCTCCGTAGGTGCCGACCATGACGACCGCTTCGGCGCCGGTCTCGCGGATCGTCTCCACGGCCGCCTCGACGTCCTGTCCACCGCGTGCGTGCGTCGCCGTCGCGCAGATCTCAAGGGCGCGCCGTCCCATCGCGAGTTGCACGCCTTGCAAGACGGCCAGGCCGAAGGCGTCGTCCTGGTACATCACCGCGACCTTCTCGAACCCTAGTGTGTCGACGAAGTAGCTGACCGCACCCTCGGCCTCCGCGAAGTATGACGCTCGAATGTGGAAGATGTTCGACTTGAACGGCGTGCGCAATGCCTCCGCTCCCGTGAAGAAGCCGAGCGCCGGAATCTTGTTCTCTCGAATGGTCGCGATGACATTGACCGAGGTCGGGGTTCCCACGTAGCCGAACAACATGAAGGCCTTGTCGTCGTGGATGAGCCGCTCGGTGTTCGCCAGCGTCTTGGGTGGGTCGTACTGGTCGTCGTAGCTGATCAACCGGAGCTTGCGGCCGTGCACTCCGCCCGAAGCGTTGACCTCGCGGATCCACGCCAGGCTGCCTCGGGTGTACTGCGTGCCGAGAAAGCTGGCGTGGCCGCCGAGGGCGGAAGAACTGCCGAGGAGTATCTCGTGCTCGGTGACTCCCGGCGTGGGCGGCGCTTGCACACCGCCACAGGCGGCGAGGAGGGTGGCGGTCAGCGGGGAGATCCAAGCCCGAAGTGGGGAACGCATCGATGGGTGTGGGGCTACGGGATCCGTCGCAAGGAACCAATCTTCCAGGTGAAGCGAGCTTCCAGCCTAGCTGGCACCACTGAGCAGTGCCTCGATCTTGCCGAGGAGGCGCTTGAACTCGACCGGCTTGGTGTCGTAGTCGTCGGCGCCGGCTTCGAGGCACTTCTCCTTGTCGCCGGACATGGCGTGCGCGGTGAGCGCGATGATCGGGGTCGCCTTCGTGGCCTCGTCGGTCTTCAAGTCACGCGTCGCCTCCCAGCCGTCCTTGATGGGCAGACTCATGTCCATCAGCACGATGTCGGGTCCTTCGGCTCGAGCCATATCCACGCCCTGCTGACCATCGACAGCGATCAGAACATCGTGCCCGCGCTTCATCAGCCGCCGCGACAGCATGTCACGGTTCATCTCGTTGTCCTCGACCAGCAGGATTCTCGCCATTGGGGCTAGTCCAGACCCGTGTGGGGCTGAATCAGTCGGTTTGGGGTGATAGCGGGCCGGTCGGCTCGCGGGGCGTGGGAGTGGATCTACCACTCCCCTCCTTAGATAATGTAACGAAGTTGAATGCCCACCCCCAACAGACTGCGAGAGCTGAGCCCCAGATGACACCGTCCATTCTCCTGACGCAGTGCCTGCAGAACGACTTCGTGAAGCCGGTGGGCCGCTACGAGCCCTTGCCCAATCGGCTCCACGTGGGGTATTCGGAAGCGCTGCGGCTGATGGGGGCGAACCCTACCGAGGGCCCCGTTGCGCGAGTCATGAGATGGGCCCACGAGCGTCCCGACGAGGAGTTGCGCCTCATTCACGTGCGCGACTGGCACGATCCGCAGGAGAAGGCAGTCCAGGACCACTTCCAGGTGTTCGGCGAGCACTGTGTCCAGGCCACCGTGGGAGCCGAGTTCGCTTTCCCTTCCGCCGCGGACCGCGGGAGGGAAGACGTGCTCATCGACTCGCTCACTCTGAACGATTTCATGGGGACCGGACTGGCCGAAGCGCTCGCCCCGCATGCAAATCAGGCCTGCCGCGTTGGCATCGTCGGCGTCTGGACCGAAGCCAAGGTGAGCTTCCTCGCGTACGAGCTCGTGACGCGCTACCCCCAGTTCCAGGTGGCGGTCTGCTCCGCCCTCACGGCCTCGTCGTCCCGCCAGCATCACTTCGAAGCGCTGGACCAGCTGCGACGGATCCTCGGCGTACGCATCATCGACTCGGTGGGCGAGTTCGTCGATTTTCTCGGCGGCAGCGCCGATGCCGACGCGCCGCTGGTCGGCCTCCAGAACGAGTACCCCTCCATCGAGCTCGAGGGACTGGAGCTCGATGACACGGATCGGACGCTCGTGCGCTACCTGTTTCGCGACTGCCGTAGCGTGAAACTCAAGGCGCTCGCCGGCGGCTTCTCCGGCAACGTCGTGGCCGGGTCGACCAGTTACGACATGCACGGTCACGAGCAAGTCCCGCACGTCGTCAAGATCGGTGAGCAGGAGGAGATGGGCAAGGAGCGCGCCTCCTTCGAGCGTGTGCAGGACGTGCTCGGCAACTCGGCCCCCCAGATCACGGACTTCGCGGACACTGCAAACCGCGGCGCGATCAAGTACCGCTACGCCTCCATGGGCGGCACCTTCTCGAGCACCTTCCAGAAGGCCTATGAGAAGGGCATGCCGATGCCCGAGGTGAAAGAGGTGCTCGACACGTTGTTCGGCGAGCAACTCATGCGCTTCTACAAGGCCGCCACGCTCGAGAGCGTCGATCTGCTCGAATACTACTGGTTCAGCGACAAGTGGGCCGGAAGCGTGCGGAGCAACGTCGAGTCGATCGTCGGTGGGCCGGTGCCGGACGACACGATCGAGATCCTCGCCGGTCTCGACGTGCCGAACGTCTGCCGGTTCTACGACGAGACGCTGCACGACCTCCCCCGACGACCGGCGGACCAGATCCAGCAGTCCTGGATGCACGGGGACCTGAATGGCGCGAATGTGATCCTCGATGGTCATCGCAACGTCTGGCTCATCGACTTCTTCCACACGAAGCGCGGCCACGTCCTGCAGGACTTCGTGAAGCTGGAGAACGACCTGCTCTACATCTGGACGCCGGTCGACGACGACGAGGACCTGCGCAACGCTTGCGCCTTCACCGATGCCCTGCTCGCTGTCGAGGACCTTGCAGCTCCCTTGCCAGGCGCGCCCGCGGACTGGCGGCCACAGTTCCGTCGCACCTGGGAGACCGTGCAACACCTGCGCCAGTACTACCCGCAGCTCGTGCAATCGGGCCGCGACCCCTTCCAGCTCCTCGTCGCGCAGATGCGCTATTCCGTCCACAACCTCTGCTTCGAGGAGTCGACACCCCTGCAGTTGAAGTGGGCGCTCTACACGTCCGGCCGTCTGTCTCGCCGCATCGCGGATTCCCTTGCCCGGTCGGTGCGCCTCCGGATCGACTGGATAGACGATGAGTTGACGACGCCGGGTCGCTTGGGCCTCACCATCCTTCCAGGGCGCCGCGACTGGGGTCGGAACCTGGCCGACGACGTAGCGACTCTCAAGGAAGAAGGCATCTGTCGCCTGCTCTGCCTAGTGCCGCAAGAGGAGTTACACCGCTATGGCGTGGACGAGCTCCTACCGGTCTGCCGGGCTGCCGGGATACTCGTGCACCACTTGCCTATCGTGGATCAGAAAGCTTGCAGCCAGGCGGAGATGGTCGAGGCACTGCGCTGGATGGAGGAGGGCTTGCGTGCGGGCAAAAAGGTCGCGGCCCACTGTGTCGGAGGCATCGGTCGCTCTGGGATGGCGGCCGCTGCCTACCTGCGCACGCGTGGGGCCGCGGCCGACGAGGCCATGGAATCCGTGCGCACGGCTCGCTCACAGCGGGCAATCGAGACTGCGGTCCAGGAGCAGTTCATCCGGAACTTCCCAGCGGATTCGCTCAGCTAGTCGCTCCTCTCCAGCCGAGCCAAGCGGCCCCCCGCTACCACTTCACTCAACAGAGTGGAGACCAGGCCGATCTCGACCCG
>CBDTYP010000243.1:0-5281 GCA_965364645.1 uncultured Gammaproteobacteria bacterium
GACGGTCGCCGAGTCCGATGTCCCCCCGCTGCTCTTCGCCTTGTGGCGGGAGAACACCTTGGTGCGCTGGATCTCCCAGATCTCTCCGGCGCGAAACGTGATGATGGTGATGAAGGGATCCGTTTCTCCGGCACCCGGGACATAGTGCCAGCGGGTGATCGTGGGTATCCGGGTGCGCCGGAATGAGTCGAAGGTCACCTCGCCATCCTCACCCTGATCCACCATGCCGCGCTTCACCTCTACCGCCTCGGTGCCCGGCGATGTCACCAGATCCGGCGATCCCGCGCGCACGAGGACCTCGCTCTCGGACATGCCGCGGCGCAGATGGAAGTAGGCTGACGAGTCGATCTGGCCGGCGCCGGCGGGCAGAGGAACCCACGCGATCGCCATCGCGATCACCATGGCCAACAGGAGCGTCGGCGCGAGTGTCGATGGCAATGTCAGGCTGGAGATTCCCATGCCGGCTGTTCCCGGGAAACGGCGTCGATTTCACCTACCTTATCATGGGACCGGCGCCCGCCCGGGGAGTTTCCGGGCATCATCGACGCGACCTGAGACCCCCGTCACAGGGGCCGCGGGCCCGACGGCGGCTTTTACGGGGCTGGCGGGCTCGGTAGAATGCCGCGCTGCCCGCCGCGACAACCCGCGGACGGCGTAACCCACGGCAGACCATTACCCAGTGACGGCACCAACCACTCTCAGCGTCCTGTCTCCCGGAATGCCGTCGGCCCGGGGGGCGCGCCGGCGCTGGACCTCTCTCTACGGCAGCAGCCGCGGCCTCGCCATCGCCCAGGCCGCCCGCGCCCACCATGGGCCGCTGATGGTCGTAGCCCCGGACGCTCCCGCGGCCCAGCGCCTCGAGGACGAGATCCGCTTCTTCCTGGGCGACGACGAGCCGGGCATTCCACTGGTGAACTTCCCCGATTGGGAAACCCTGCCCTACGACGTGTTCTCGCCCCACCAGGACATCATCTCCGAGCGACTCGCGACCCTGGGGCGACTCGCCTCCCTCGGGCGTGGTGTGCTCATCGTGCCGGTGACGACGCTCATGGTCCGCATCGGCCCCCGCGAGTATCTGGATGCAAACTCCCTCGCGCTCGGCGAAGGCGACACGCTGGATCTCACCGACATGCGCCGGCGCCTGGAGCTGGCCGGGTACCGGTACGTGAGTCAAGTCATGGAGCACGGCGAGTTCGCGGTACGCGGCTCGCTGCTGGATCTCTTTCCCATGGGTAGCCAGGTCCCCTATCGCATCGATCTCCTCGACGACGAGGTCGACAGCATTCGCACCTTTGACACGGAAACCCAACGATCCGTCGACCGGGTGAGCGACGTGGGCCTGCTCCCCGGAAGGGAGTTTCCCCTGACGCCCGAGAGCATCGCGTACTTCCGCAGCCAGTGGCGCGCGAACTTCGAGGGAGATCCGACGGCCTGCCCCATCTACAGGGACGTGAGTCAGAGTCTCGCGCCTGCGGGGATCGAGTATTACCTCAAGCTCTTCTTCGAACGCACGGCGACGCTGTTCGAGTATCTGCGCGAAGACACTCTGGCCATCACGCTCGAGGATACCCACGACGCGGCGGAAGCATTCTGGAGCGAGATCGGTGAGCGCTACGAGCAACGCCGCTACGACCGCGAGCGTCCGCTGCTCGCGCCGGGGGACGTCTATATCCCGGTGGACGAGCTGTTCGCCGAACTCAACGCCTATGCCCGCATCCAGATCGGACGTTTCGACAGCGACGATGCCAGCGATCATTACGAGAGCCGCGTCGCCACGGCGCTGCCGGTGAATGCGCGCGGCGAGCGACCGCTTGCGGTGCTCGAGGATTTCCTTGCCAGTTTCGATGGCCGGGTGCTGTTCGTGGCCGAGTCCGCGGGGCGGCGGGAGATTCTAAACGACACATTTTCGCGGCACGGCGTCGAGGTCACCGTGTTCGAGAGCTGGCCGGATTTCCTCGCCGGCGATGCACGCCTGGGTCTCGCGGTAGCGCCCCTCGAGGAGGGTACCGTGCTGCTGGATCCGTCGCTCGCCATTGTCAGCGAATCCCAGCTCTTCGGCGAGCGGGTCATCCAGCGACGCCGGCGCCGCGCGAGCGGCCGCGATGCCGAGAGCGTCGTCCGGGATCTTTCAGAGCTCAACATCGGCGCGCCCGTCGTCCACGAAGACCACGGCGTCGGACGCTACCGGGGCCTGCAGACCATCCGCACCGAGCGCATGAGCGGAGAGTTCCTCTGTATCGAGTACGCCGACGGCGACAAGCTCTTCGTGCCGGTGTCCTCCCTGCATCTGGTCTCCCGATACACCGGCGCCGAGTCCGACGCCGCGCCCCTGCACAAGCTGGGCAGTCCACAGTGGCAGAAGGCACGCAAGAAGGCAGCCGCCCGCGCCTTCGACGTGGCGGCGGAGCTGCTCGAGATCCAGGCCCGCCGGGCGGCGCGGCCCGGTCACCAATTCCACACGACCCGGGACGAGCTCGGGACCTTCGCCCAGGGCTTTCCCTTCGAGGAGACGCCGGACCAGCAGGTTGCCATCGACGCGGTGCTCGGAGACATGGGATCCGGTCAGGCGATGGATCGCCTGGTGTGCGGCGACGTCGGCTTCGGCAAGACGGAGGTCGCCATGCGCGCCGCCTTCGTCGCCGTTCACGACGGCTGGCAGGTGGCCATCCTCGTGCCGACCACACTGCTCGCGCAGCAGCACCAACAGACCTTCACTGATCGCTTCGCCGACTGGCCGGTCCGGGTCGAGCAGCTGTCGCGTTTTCGCTCCAAGAAGGAGCGCGACGCGGTGGTCGCCGAGCTGGCCGCCGGCAAGGTCGACATCGTCATCGGCACCCATCGGCTGCTGCAGTCGGAAATCAAGTTCAAGCGCCTCGGGCTCGTCATCATCGACGAGGAGCACCGCTTCGGCGTGCGCCAGAAGGAGCGGCTCAAGTCTCTGCGGGCCCAGTGCGATGTGCTCACCCTCACCGCCACGCCGATTCCCCGCACGCTGAACCTCGCGCTGTCGGGGCTCCGGGATCTCTCCCTCATCGCCACCCCTCCCGAGCGGCGCCTCTCCATCAAGACCTTCGTCCGCCAGTGGGACGGCGCTCTCGTGCGCGAGGCGTTCCTGCGCGAGATTCACCGCGGCGGCCAGGTGTACTTCGTGCACAACAAGGTCGAGAGCATCGAGCGCATCGCACGGGAGCTGCGTGATCTCGTGCCCGAGGTGGAGCTGCGGGTCGCCCACGGGCAGATGCGGGAGCGGGATCTCGAGCGCACCATGCTCGACTTCTATCACCGGCGCTTCAACGCGCTGGTCTGCACGACGATCATCGAGACCGGCATCGACGTCCCGAGCGCCAACACCATCATCATCAATCGTGCCGATCACTTCGGTCTGGCCCAGCTGCACCAGCTCAGGGGCCGGGTGGGACGCTCCCATCATCGCGCCTACGCCTACCTCATCGTGCCCCAGCAGCGCGCCATGACCGCCGACGCGGTGAAACGCCTCGAGGCCATCGAGTCCCTGGAGGATCTCGGCATTGGTTTCAGCCTCGCGACCCACGATCTCGAGATTCGCGGCGCCGGCGAGATACTCGGCGAGGAACAGAGCGGGCAGATACACGAGGTCGGCTACTCGCTGTATACGCAGCTGCTCGAGCGGGCCGTGGACGCGCTCAAGGCAGGGCGCAGCCCGGAGCTGGACCGCGCACTGGATCATGGCGCGGAGATCGACCTCAAGGTCGCCGCCCTCATCCCCGAGGACTACCTGCCGGATGTTCACGCCCGCCTCATCATGTACAAGCGCATCGCGAGCGCGGCGAACGTCGAATCGATCCACGAACTCAAGGTGGAGATGATCGATCGCTTCGGTCTGCTCCCGGAGGCGGTGCGGAATCTCTTCGACATTACCGAATTGAAACTGAAGGCGACCCCGCTCGGGATCCGCAAGGTCGACGTGGGCGACCAGGGCGGGCGCATCGTATTCTCCTCGAAGCCCCAGGTGGACCCGGCCAATATCGTCCGGTTGATCCAGAGCGAGCCCTCCACCTACAGCTTCGATGGGACCGACAGGCTGCGCTTCTCCATGGAGCTGGAGACGGGAGACGCGCGCATCGGCGCCCTCGACGGCGTGCTCGATGCCCTCGCCATGCGTGATGCGGCATGACGCGCCCGTGTAGAATGGAAGGTATGCATCGAATCGCGAAACGCCTTCCGGCTGTCTCCATGCTTATCGCCGCGGCCGTCGCCGTGGCACTGCCGACCGTCTCCCGCGCCCAGGACAAGGACGAGGAAGAGCTGACCTGGTACGCGGTGGAGATCATCGTATTCGAGCGTACCAGCGAGATCGGCCGAAACGCCGAGGCCTGGCCGGCGGAGCCGGGCCTGCCGAAGCTCGCCGACGCGCTGGAGCTGAGCGTCGAGGGCATGGCGCCGGAGGAGCTGGAGGCCGGCCCCCGGGAGGGGAATGATGACGAGAGCCAGCCCGGCGCCCAGGAAGATACCCAGGTCGGCGCGGCAACCGAGACCATCCCGGAGACCGAGGATGTCGCCGCCTCGCCGCGACTCCTGCCGCGGGCCTTTCAGCTGATTGCGCCCGAGGAGCTGCGCCTGACGGACGCCTGGAAGTCCCTGGAGAAGTCCGGCGCCTACCGACCGCTGCTGCACATCGGATGGGTCCAGCCGGGATTTCCCGCCGAGGAGGCGCGCCTGGTCCACGTGCGAAACGACAATGCCGCCCTCGGCGCCATCACTGTGAACGCCGATGCCGATGCCGCGGCGGGCGAAGGTACGCCAGAGGAAACTGTGCCGACATTCGATGGCGGGGTCGGCGATGCGCCGTCGCTATCGTCGCGCATCGATTTTGCCCGGGATCCCTCCCGGGTAGCCCTCGATGGTACGTTGCGGGTCCATCGCGCCCGCTACCTGCACGTACAGGCCGATCTGCTCTACTACCGTCCCGTGGAGGGTGACGGCGGCGCGCCGCCCTCCAATCTGAACGACCCGGCCACCATACCGGCGCCCGACTCGTCGGATACGGCGTACATCGAGCAGCTGCTGGCAGAGGAAGACGTGACGCCGCGTCTTTTCCGCCTCACCGAGAGCCGGCGCATGCGATCCCGGGAGCTCCACTATCTCGACCATCCGCTGTTCGGCGTGCTGGTGGAGGCGTGGCCCGTGGAGCTACCGGAACTCCCCGCCGAGGCGCCGCTCCCGACCGAGACGGACGAAGGCAGCGCCGCCCAGCCCGAACCGCTGCTGCCGGCCCCGGCCACCTCTGGAAGCGGCGGCTGAA
>CBDTYP010000244.1:0-5239 GCA_965364645.1 uncultured Gammaproteobacteria bacterium
CGGAGCATCAGCTCCTTGGGGTGTGGGTCGAAGTAGAGCTGGCCGACGAGGTACTCGACTTCGTGGCGGCGGATGTTGTAGCGCAGCAGCGTAAGCGGCACGATGAGCGGCAGGAGTCCGCGGCGGAAGTCCTCGATGCTCGTCAAGATCTCACGCTTCTCGACGGCATCCAGGACAGTCTTCAGGTACCCGAGCGCGTGCTGCAGCACATTGACGTGCTTCTTGGTCGTCGCCTTCGTCCGCAGCGCCCCCTGAAACTCCTCCTCGTATGCCGCGAATAGCTCGCGGTCACTGACCGTCCCTGCGCTGCCGACCAGCCGGCCGACCCTTCGATAGGCAGACTCGTTGTGAGCACGGATCAAGAGCTTGTGCGCAGTGTGGAACTCGACCAGACGTCGGCGGGTCAATCCTCGTCGGACGAGAGCGCGCCAGCGGTTACGGGCGAAAACGCGCTCGATGAAGTTCTCGCGCAGTTTCGGGTCATTCAGGCGTCCCTCTTCTTCCACCGGCAAGGCGGGCCAGCGCTCTGTCAACTTCGCGGCGAACATGCCCCGTTCGTTGCGGCGCGCGGGCATTCCGTTGCGATACACCCGGATGCGCTCCAGTCCGCAGGAAGGTGAGTTCTTCTTCAGTATGTAGCCGTCGAGGTCGAGCTTCATCAGCTCGGTCACCTTCGTCTCTGCGAAGGTGGTCATTCGCTCGCTGAAGTCCTCGCCAGTCGACGGCGCCACGAGTTGCATCCCCTGTCCTTCGTCCACCAGCCGGATCGTCGGCCTTGGGATTCCCATTCCGATCTCGACCTCGGGGCAAACCGGCACGTACTCGAACCACTGGCCCAGAGTTTCGGTCACGAAGCGATCGCGTGCATGCCCCGCATCGAAGCGAACCTCCTCACCCAGCAGGCAAGTGGACACGCCCAGACGCAGGGGCTGATCTTGCTCGTGCCACTCGCTCCAGCAGCCGAGCTCGGCCGATGTCGATGTCCCCATCAGAGAGTCTCCGGAGTGACGTCGCGCCGGCCCGCGACCGCCGCGCGTGCGATGTTCTTGAGCATCCCTGAAAACACCAAGTGATGCAGTGGATAGATGAGGTACCAGTAGGCCAGTCCGAACAGACCTACCGGATCATAGAGCGCCGTCTGGCGGATCGTGGCGCCGCCGCTCTCCGGCAGCACTTCGAACTCGAGCCATGCGCGTCCGGGCAGCTTCATCTCGGCGTGCAACCGCAGAAGCCGGCCGGGCTCGTATGCCTCGACTCGCCAGAAGTCGAGCGCGTCGCCGACATGGATCTCGTCCAGATCGGGACGACCACGGCGTACACCAACACCGCCCACGAGCAGATCGAGGAAACCGCGCAGCCGCCATAGCCAGTCGTAGGCGTACCATCCGGTTGCCCCGCCAATGCGGCGGATCGGGGTAAAGGCCTCTTCTGGGCTTACCTCGACCCATTGCGAGCGCGAGTCGACGAGACGGTTGCGAAAGCGCACACCGGCCCAGCTGCGCGCCTCACCCCCGGAGGAAAAGGAGTCGTACCAACGGCTCTCGGCGAATTCTCTCTCTTCGTTCCGCAGCGCGGCGGCTATCGCTTCGGGCATGCCTCGCGGTCGCACCGGAAACACGTCCAGGGCCGCCGTGTCGCGCACAACCGTCGGGTGCTTGATGGACTCGATCAGTTTGCGGCCAACGCGCGCGTAGATCGGCGTCACGAGGCCCAGCCAAAGGCTCGAAAGGCGCGGCGTCAGGACCGGCACGCGAATCATCGCCCGCCGAAGTCCGCGCTGCCGCGCGTACTCTCGCATCAGATCGCCATACGAGACCTGGTCGGCGCCGCCGATCTCGAATATCTGACTTTCTTCAAGAGGGACGTCGAGCGCAGCGATGAGGTAGGCGAGCAGGTCGTCGATGGCGATCGGCTGTGCTTCGATGTCGACCCAGCGCGGCGCAATCAAGACGGGCAGGCGTTCGACCAGGGCACGGATCATCTCGAAGGACAGACTGCCGGAGCCAAGAACGATGGAGGCTCGCAGCTCGAGGACCGGAACGCCCGACCCTCGCAGCACCTGGCCGACCTCGTGCCGGCTGCGCAGGTGGGGCGAGAGGTCGTCCCCATGCGCGAGGCCGCCTAGGTAGATGATGCGGCGCACGCCAGCCTTGCCCGCCTCCGTGGCAAAATTGCGGGCCGCGGTGCGGTCGCGCTCCTCGAAGTCCTGGTCCGACCCCATGGAGTGGATCAGGTAGTAGGCCGTACTGACGCCATCTAGCGCCGGGGCAAGCGTTTCAGGCTTCAGCACGTCCCCTGCGACAACTTCGGTTGTCGGGGCTACCCGCGAGGCCAACCCTTCGGTTCGGCGTGAGAGGCAACGGAGCGCGCCGCCCCGCTCTTCGAGTAGACGTCGCAATCGGCCGCCAACGTAGCCGGTAGCACCTGTCAGTAGGGTCAGATCCGTCACGCCCGCATTCTAGTGCGGAAGGGCCAACATCCTTCGCGCGAAGTCCTGTGTCCGGGGCAAGACGCTTCTAGATCGAGTAGACGAATACGAACGCATTGATCAGGAGGAGCGCGAGCGCCGGGAGCATGGCTATCAGTCGATCCCGGATGCGCAGTCGCACGACGATGCCCATGAGCATCAGCAGGCTCAGGCCGGCGGATGACGCAGTGACTAGTGGCGGGTAGAAGTAGCCGAAGATCAGTCCGAGCGCGCCCAGAAGCTCGAGCGTGCCCGTCAGGGTCCTCAGCCGGGCCAGGCCGAACCTCTCGAATTCGGCGACCATGGACTCCGAGCACAGGCACACAAGACCGTAGAAGAGGAAGGCGGCCATCGACAGGGCCTTGCAGGCTTGGAAGACGAGTTCCATGGCGGATCTGGTCTCGGACCAGAAGAGAGACGGTTGTCTTCCTCCGTTCAGAGAAGAGAATGGGAGTATGCCTACTTTCTCGATCGCCAGCGTTCTCCAGGGTCTCTTGGCTCTCGGCCTCCTGAATGTCTGGCTGCTTCGCGCAACGTCTCCCACGCGCTATCGCGGCGGCGAGGCGCAGTCCCTAAAGGAAGAATTCAGCGCATACAGCCTGCCGACCTGGTTCTTCTTCCTTGTTGGGGTGCTCAAGGTGGGATCCGCAGTCTTTCTGCTTGTTGGGCTCTGGATGCCTTCGGTGGTCTTACCCGCTGCGGGTGTAGTCGTGGTACTCATGCTGGGCGCCCTCGCGATGCACGTGAAAGTGAAAGATCCAGCTATCAAGTCCATGCCGGCATTCCTGATGCTTGCAATGAGTGCGACCCTATGCGTTCTGCGACTTACCTAAGACGCGAGACCTCGTGTCAAGAGATGCGCCGTCGTCATTTGAAGGCATCTGTTTGATAGACTTTCGGAGCGCTGAAGTGAAGTCGGCACGCTCGACAGAGTCGTGCCGCTTTTCGCCTGAGGCATCGGCCACGCTTCCGTCGAGTCGAGAACGCACTTAGCCGTCCGTCGGAAGGTAGACCCATAACTCGGGACGGCCGACATTGCAGTGAACGGCACGGGGCAGCTGCGACAGACCCACGTGTGACAAGTACAGTGCCGTTCTCGCCAAGTGCCAGGCGCTCTTTCTGCTTGGGGATGGTCGAGCAAGCGCCCGCATGCGGTTTGCGACCGACGGCACCGGGTGAAAAACACTCTCGAGCCCTGGTGAGCGTTCTGGCTCGTCATCCTGAAGCTGATCCAGAACCTGCATGGCCTCCACCAAGTGTTCTTGCGCCTCTTCATCGCCCGCTACGAGGGAATCGGCTGACACGGTCGCGCGACGGCTTGGCGTAGGCAGCGCCAGCAGCCCGATGAAGGTCCAGAGCGTGAACCCAAGGGCGGTCGCGACGAGTTCCGAGACCGTGCGAACACCCGCGTTGGGAAGATGACTTGCGAGAAAGAAGCCGAGGGCGTTCCACGCGACGGCCAGGACAAGTGAACGACGCCAAGCACCAGACAGAAGGATCTGCCTACGTCGCTCGACCAGGAGCGCGAGCGCACGAGGTTGGAGCCGATCAAGCCAACGCTCGGGCAGCACCATGGTCGCCGACGGGCCAGTGAATCCACCTGAGAAGCCGGGATCGAGTCCTTCCAGCAAGACGACGCGTTTTCGATCGGCACCGAGGCTCTGCGAACGAGCCGCCGATGCGCGGCGTAGGCCGCCAACCAATCGCGCAATGGGCTCCTGAAGGAAGATCATGAGCACAGCGATTGCTACGAAGGCAATGAGCGCCGGTAGCCGCCCGCCTGCACGTCCCGCCACAAGCAAGATTGTGCCGCTAGCTGTCGAGACCGTTGTCAACACGAGCACGCCGCGGAGCCAGGCCGCTGCGAACCTTAGAACGGACGGAGCGGGTCGGCCAAAGCGACCAGGCAGCAAGAAGCCGCCGAACACATCGAAGGGCAGAACGACGAGCGCGCCCAACCCCAGCATGGAGGCGAGCAGGAGCGCGTCCGCGACCGGGGTACCGCCGCGGCCTTCCAGCAATCGTGAGGGCGCGGCGGTGGCGAGGAGGATGGTCGCTAGCACGACCACCGTCCCAACGCCGGCGATCCCCGTCCAGAGACGGGCACGGGCTTAGCTAAGAACCCTCACGCTGAGTACTTCGCCCTCGAGCGGCTTTCAGATGCACTGGTGACCGCTGTATGACGCCATCACCGGAACGGCTCAAACGAGACAACGCGCCGCCGCAACCCCGCTCAAGATGGCTCCCTCGATTCGTCCGCCCGAGTACGCGTCCCCTGCCAGTACCAGACCGCGTTCACGATCGTAGAGGACCCCTGCGTCGAGTTCGGAATCCGGCTGAGCGAAGCGCCACTGGTGTGCGTCGCTATGAATCACTCGAGGAAGGGGCATGCCCGTGAGACGTTCCAGTTCCCTTGAGAGCGAGTCCACGATGAGCTCCGGGGCGTCGTCGAGATGTTCTTCGGTCCATTCAGGCGAAGCGTGCAACACCCAGGCTTCGGCCGACGGCCTTCCGGGTTTGCTGCTGTCCCGGCAGACCCAGGAAAGCGCGGCGGCTTCGCCGAAAGCACCATCGAAAGCAACACCGTAGGGCTCGGCGAGACCGAGCAGCACGGCCCAGCAAGGCCGCATGCGGATCGCGGCCGCACGTCTTCCAAGTGGAGACTGACCACCGATGAGCGCCGCGGCCTGCGCTGGTGGCACGGCTATGACCAGCCGAGCGAACTCCCCGAGGTCGGCGCCGTCCTGGCGAGACAGCTTCCACCCGGTTGTT
>CBDTYP010000245.1:0-5231 GCA_965364645.1 uncultured Gammaproteobacteria bacterium
ACAGTAGAGCATGAAATCATCGGGCATGCGCGGCATATTGTCTCTTCCAGTCCGCGCGGTGCCATGGGCAGGATCACGAATTCATTCCGTACCGTGACCTGTGCCGAATTTACGGCCCTGGCCTTGTGATAACATCCCCGCCTCTTTTCGAACCTGCGGCGTGCGGCGACGGCTCCGCGGTTTCGGCTTCCGGCGATCTGGGGAGGGACGACCGGGCGTGGTGAGACAGCTCTACAGCGCTCTTCACTATCTGGCACTGCCCTATATCTTCCTGCGCCTGGCGTGGCGCGGGAAGCGCGATCCGGGATACTGGAAGCGGTGGGGTGAACGCTTCGGCCGCATCCCGGCGCTCTCCGACGACCAGCAGACGCTGTGGATCCATGCGGTATCGGTCGGCGAGGTCCAGGCCGCGATCCCGCTGGTGCGGGCACTGCGCTCCGGGGGGCGGGATCTTCGCATCGTCGTCACGACCACGACACCCACCGGCCAGGAGCGCGTCCGCCAGGCGCTCGGCAACAGCGTGCTGCACCGCTATGCGCCCTACGATCTGCCCGGCGCCGCGCGTCGATTTCTGGAGCGTGTGAGGCCGCGACTCGTGATCATCATGGAGACGGAGCTCTGGCCGAACATCCTGCATCAGTGCGCGAAGCGCGGCATCCCGGTGCTGCTCGCCAATGCGCGACTCTCCGCGCAGTCGGCCTCGAGCTATCGGCGGGTGGCCGCGACGGCCCGGCGCATGCTGACGGGCATCAGCTGCATCGCGGCGCAGACCCGGCAGGATGCCGATCGCCTGATCTCTCTCGGCGCCAGGCCCGAGCGGGTGCGGGTGACCGGCAATACCAAGTTCGATGTTCGGCTCCCCGCCAGTCTCAGCGAGGAAGCGCAGGTCCTGCGGCGCAGCCTCGGCGTGGATCGCGGCGTCTGGATCGCGGCGAGCACCCACGATGGGGAGGAGCAACAGGTTCTGCAGGCCTTCGAAGAGGTTCGCGAAGCGCTTCCGGACACGCTGTTGACGCTGGTGCCACGGCACCCCGAGCGCTCCGCATCGGTGGCGGCGCTGGCGCGGAAGTTCGGGCACATCACGGCGATTCGCTCCGAGGCGCCGGGCTCCTGCGCCGACGCCAGCGTGTTCATCGGCGATACCATGGGTGAGCTGCCTCTCTACTACGGCGCATCGGACGTGGCCTTCGTGGGCGGCAGCCTGGTGCGCGAGGGCGGCCACAACATGCTGGAACCCGCGGCCCTCGGCATCCCGGTGCTCTTCGGCCCCTACGTGTACGACGTGGCCGAGATCAGCGAACGCATCATCGAGGCGGGCGCCGGACGGAAGGTGCCCGACAAGGACGCCCTCGGCGCCGCGGTGGTCGAGTACCTGCAGGATGCTAATCTTCGTCATGTGGCCGGTCAGCGTGGCCGCGCGTTCGTGAAAGAGAACAGGGGGGCCCTCAATCTGGTCATGGAGCTGGTGGACGAGCTGATGGCGCCGGCCGAGCCCGCCGTCCCCGCGAGGGCACACAGTTGAGTCTGAGCGGATATCCCGCGAGGCTTCGGCGAGTGCTCGTCATCGCCGACGACGTTCAACGCGGGCACCGCCTCGCCGGGCTGCTGCAGGCCGAGGGTCTCGAGCCGGTCATGGCCGCGGTCCAGTCGGACGCCGCCGCCGTGCCGGATGGGGAGTTCGCCGTCGTCGTAGTCGACGAGCGTTGCCTCGAAGCCAGCGCCGGCGAGACCCTGAAGTCGCTCAGGAAGCGGGATCCGGAGCTGCGGGTCGTGGTGGATACCGGCAACGGCTTTCCCGGTGTGACTACCGAGTCCGGCGCGCTCGCCGAGTGCGCGCCGCTCATGAAGGCCGCGGACTCCCTCGAGCTGTTGCTCTGCGTGCAGCGCTCGGTGCGGGCGCGCTACGAGGAACGCCTGCAGCGGGTCGAGGAGCAGCTCGCGCACATCAACGCCTCCAGCAACGACGGGATCCTGATCGTCGATCCCCTGCACGAGCGCATCGTGAGCGTCAATCCACGAGCCGCGCGGCTGCTCGAGTACGCAGCGGGGGATCTGTCCCAGCTGCCGGCGGCGCGGGTGCTCCCGGATGCGATGGGGGGACTGCGGCGGCTGGTGGGCGCCAATCAGGGATCGCGGCGCGCCTACACCCTCGAGCTCAACTGCCGGACCCGAAGCGGTAACGACGTGCCGGTAGAGATCGCAGCCTCGGTGCTGAAGTCGAGCAGTCAGCCCCTCATCCTGGTGTTGCTGCGGGATCTCCGGGACAGCCAGCACGCCCAGCGGGCGCTGACCGAGAGCGAGGAGAGGCTGCGGGCGGTATTCGATCACTCGCCCATCACCATCGATCTCAAGGACAAGGACGGCCGTTACCTTCTCGTGAACAGAAACTACGCCGCCCAGCACGGCGAGACCGTGGAGACAGTCTCCGGCGCGCGGACGGCGGACATCTATCCTACGGAAGCCGCGAAGGTGATCCGTGCCCACGAGATGGCGGTCCTCGACTGGGGTAAGGCCATCGAGCGGGAGTACCGCATCAAGCGCGACGGCAACGAGCGCACCCAGCTCGTGGTCAAGTTTCCAATCCGCGACGCCGAAGGCGAGATCGCCGGCATCGGTGGCATCGGTACGGACATTACCGAACGAAAGCGTGCCGAGGCGGCTCTCGCGCTGAGTGAGGAGCGCTTCCAGGGGCTCTACGACAATTCCCCGGATATGTACTTCACCGTTTCGGACGACGGCACGGTGACGTCGGTCAACCAGTTCGGCGCGGACTATCTGGGCTACAGCAAGGACGAGCTGATTGGTGAACCGTTCTGGGTCCTGGTGCACGCCGAGGACCTCGCCTTCGTTCAGGAGCAGATCGGCAGCGCGTTCAGCGAGCAGCTGGCTGAGAGCGAGCTCGAGTTCCGCATGGTGCGCGAGGACGGTTCAGTGCTGTGGATCCACGAGCGTATTCGATTGCTCGCGAAGACATCGAGCGCACCGGCGGAGCTGAGGCTCGTGTGCCGCGATGTCACCGAGGCGCACAACCTGTCCCAGGAGCTGTCCTACCAGGCATCCCACGACTCGCTGACCGGGCTCGTGAACCGTCGGGAACTCGAGAACCGCCTGGCCCGGGTGTTGGACACCGCTCGGGCCGATAGCTCCCACCACGCGCTCTGTTACCTGGACCTCGATCAGTTCAAGGTCATCAACGACACCTGCGGGCATGTCGCGGGCGATGAGCTGCTGCGGCAGCTCTCCGAGGTGCTGCGAGCGAAGGTGCGGCGCCGGGACACCCTCGCGCGCCTCGGCGGAGACGAGTTCGGCGTGCTGATGGAGCACTGCGTGCTGCGCCAGGCCGAGCGGGTCGCGAACACGCTGCGCAAGACCGTGGAAGAGTTTCGATTCAGCTGGGAGAACAAGACCTTCAGCGTCGGGGTCAGCATCGGACTCGTGCCGGTGACGACCGATACGGAGAGCGTCGCCGGTGCGCTCAGCGCCGCCGACACCGCCTGCTACGTCGCCAAGGATCAGGGGCGCAACCGAATCCACGTCTATCATCCGGAGGACATGGAGCTCGCGCGGCGCCACGGCGAGATGCAGTGGGTGGCCCGCATCAATCAGGCGCTCGAGGAGGATCGCTTCTGTCTCAGCGTGCAGCCGATCCGACCGCTCTCGGAGATCGCGCCCGGGGGCGATCCCACGCCGCCGGCGGTCGACGGGCGCGGCTACTACGAGGTCCTGCTGCGCATGCGCGACGCGAGCGGGCGGATGGTGCCGCCCGGGGCGTTCCTGCCCGCGGCGGAGCGCTACAGCCTGTCGGTGAAGCTCGACCGCTGGGTCGTGGAGAAGATCTTCTCGTGGCTCGACGGACACCCCGAGCAGCTCCGGCGCCTCACCATGTGTTCCATCAACCTGTCCGGCCATTCCATCGCCGACGAGGACTTCCTGCAGTTCGTGATCTCCAGTCTCGACGGGACCAACGTGCCGGCGGAAAAGCTGTGCTTCGAGATCACCGAGACCGCGGCGATCACGAATCTGGTCAGCGCGACCCGGTTCATCACCGCGCTGAAGGGTTGGGGCTGTCATTTCGCACTGGACGATTTCGGCAGCGGGCTGTCGTCGTTCGCCTACCTGAAGCAGCTGGCGGTGGATTTTCTCAAGATCGACGGCGTATTCGTGAAGGACGTGGTGGACGATCCCATCAACCTGGCCATGGTGAAGTCCATCAACGACATCGGTAAGGTGATGGGCAAGCGCACCATCGCCGAGTTCGTCGAGAACGACGGTATACTGCAGAAGCTGCACGAAGTTGGCGTCGATTACGCTCAGGGGTATCGTATCGGCCGGCCGACGCCGCTGGAGCGCCTGCTGACACAACCCCTGGAAGAGCCGCAACACGATGCGTCGCTGCAGAAGATCGCTCCCTGACGCGTCCATGACGCGACGGTAATCCCACATGAAGAAGCTCGTCCTGCTGCGCCACGGTGAAAGCACGTGGAACCGCGAGAACCGATTCACGGGATGGACCGATGTCGATCTCACAGAGCAGGGCGTCGCCGAGGCGGGGCTTGCCGGTCGCCTGCTCGCCGACGAAGGGTTCCGCTTCGACGTGGCCTACACGTCGGTGCTGAAACGCGCCATCCGTACACTCTGGATCGTTCTCGACGAGCTCGATCAAATGTGGATTCCGGTGCACCGATCGTGGCGCCTGAACGAGCGCCACTATGGCGCGCTGCAGGGCCTGAACAAGGCGGAGACGGCGAAGCGCTACGGCGACGAGCAGGTGTTGGTATGGCGGCGTAGCTACGATACGCCGCCGCCGGTCCTGGAGAGCGGCGACGAGCGTTACCCCGGCGGCGATCCCCGCTACGCAGGCCTCGGTGCGGGAGAGGTCCCCCACACGGAGTGCCTCAAGGATACCGTCGAGCGCTTTCTTCCCTACTGGCACGAGACCATCGCGCCCCGGGTTCGGGCCGGCGAGCGGGTCATCATCGCCGCCCACGGCAATTCGCTCCGGGCGCTCGTGAAGTATCTAGACGACGTGTCCGAGGAGGATATCGTCGGTCTGAACATCCCCACCGGCGTGCCCCTCGTCTACGATCTCGACGACGCGCTGAAGCCCCTGGGCAGCCGCTACCTCGGCGACGCCGACGAGGTGCAGAAGGCAATGCAGTCGGTCGCGAACCAGGGAAAGTCGAAATAGATCAGAGTCAAATAAATCAGGGTCAGAGACCTATTTAGGGGTG
>CBDTYP010000246.1:0-5219 GCA_965364645.1 uncultured Gammaproteobacteria bacterium
CCGCCTCCTAAGCGGAAGGTCCCACGTTCGAGTCGTGGTCGGGGCGCCAACCTCGTCTTTCCTGTCGGATTTCTTAACAACCTTAGTTTGTTTTGCGGATTCGCCTAACTCCTTGATGTTCTAGCGGTTTCCTCTTCCCTGCTCCGGGACTCGTGTCGGAATTCTTTACATCGCGGCCCGGTGGGTCCGTCGTCAGGCGTGTAAGTGCTTGATCCCATGAGGCCATTGCCTGGTGGCACGGTCCGTGCTTCGCTTTTCCCGGGGTTGGAGGAGACATGTCGACGATGCCAGCGAAGCCTGGCGGCGTTGCGCCGGTGTTGCTGCCGGCGGTGGGCGGGATGTTCGTCATCTCCGTCCTGGATGCTGCCGGGATGATTTCCACCGGGTCGCCGTTGGCGCTCGCGATCTACTACGGGCTCTTCGGTGCCGGCGGCGGTATCGCCGCCTATGCGCTGGTGCGTCGCTTGCGCCGCTAGAAGGTGCCTGACGTCGCCTTGAGGGCGCACCGGCCGGCGGTTAAGCTCGCCCGGTGCCGACCCGCGAGCAGATCTTCCCCGAGACGCGCCTTCCCGCGACCGCCGAGCTGGTGGCCGCCGCCGGCGCCCTCGCCGAGGAGGTGCGCATCGGCCCCTGCCCCTTCCTCCACGAGTACGGCGTCGACTGCGAGGCCGCCTACAAGCGGGCGCGCATGGCCGAGGGCGCCGTCATGCTGCACGCCCAGGTGGGATACCGGGATCCGGAGAAGAGCCGCCACGCGTACGGGGAAATCTACCGGCGACTCGCCGCGGACGGCATCCGCCTCGATCGCTACGGCATCTGCCTCGACTGGAGCATGGGCTACCCGGCGGATCGCCGTCCCTCCATGCCCCGGGGTACAGGCCTCATACTCGAGGGCCCGGAAGCCTTCGCGGCACTCACCGCGTGCGCGCCGGTGGCGCCCCATTTCGGCGACTTCGTCATCGGCACTCCGGCGGCACTGGAGAATACCGTCGCGGCGCTGGGCGCCGGCGCGACGTCCATCGGCAACCTGGGGCAGTACTTCACCTTCCGTCAGCCCCACTGGGACGACGACGTCACGACCACCGCCGAGACCGTCAAGGCGCTCGCCCTGATTGCGGCTCAGCCCGAGGCCGTCATCGTGCATTCCAACCTGGACGACGGCTTCGCCGCCACGTTCAGGGACGCTGCGTGCGCCTTCGGCGCCGTCTTGATTGAGCGCCACATCGTCGAGACCCAGCTGGGCGCCCGGCTCGCCCACTGCTACGGCCACACCTACAGCGATCCGCTGCTGCGCCTCGCCTTTCAACGAGCCATTTCATTCCAGGGGGCTTTCCAGGGAGCCGCCGCCGGCGACACCCCCGGGACCATGGTCTACGGCAACACGACCGCGTACGGCGCGGACCACGCGGCCAACTACGCGGCGCTGGCGAGCTATCTCCTGATTGATATCTACGGGCAGCGCAGCGCGCCCACCGGACACGCAATCAATCCCGTACCCGTCACAGAGGCGGAGCGCATTCCGGAGATCGACGAGATCGTGGATGCCCATCGCTTCGCGGCGCGCCTGCTCGAGCGCAGCGCGCCGCTGGACCCGCTGATCGACCCGGGCGAAGCGGATCGCCTCGCGGAGCGCCTGGTCGAAGGCGGGGAGCGATTCCGCGACAACGTCCTCGACGGCATGGCCGCGGCCGGCATCGATACCGAGGATGCGTTCGAGCTGCTGCTCGGGCTCCGCCGGCTCGGGGCCCGCGCCCTCGAGACCCGCTTCGGACCCGGCGCCCTCGTGAATGGTCCCGGCGGGCGGATTCGCACGCAGCTGGTGCCGTCCGCGACCCTGAGCGATCTCGAGTCCCGGGGCCGCGCCCTGGCCGCGGACCTCGGCAGCGGTGAGCGGGATCTCATCGCCGGCGCGGGATTGCGGGCCTGCCTCGCCACCACCGACGTGCACGAGTACGGGAAGGTGCTGGTGGAGAGTCTCCTCGGCAGCCTCGACGTCGCGGTCGTCGACGCCGGCGTCAGCATCGATCCGGACGGACTCGCCGACAGCGCTCGCGAGGCGTCCGCGGACTTCATCGCCATCAGCTCGTACAACGGTGTCGCCCTCGGCTTTGTCGAAGCGCTCGCAAAGTCCCTGGCCGACACGCGCCAGTCGATACCCGTGTTCATCGGCGGCAAGCTCAACCAGATCCCCGAGGCGAGCAACACGAGCCTGCCGGTGGACATCAGCCGGGAGCTCAGGGACGCGGGGGCGGTCCCCTGTCACGACGTAAACGAGATGCTCGCCGGGGTCGTGGTTCTCGCCCGGGAGAAAAGCGGCGCGGGTACCGTATAATCCGCCGCGACATGAGGGACGAGAGCAACATCTCCGCTTCCGCGGGCGACAAGGTGAGGGGCATCGTCCAGCATCTACTTCCCCACCGCCTGCTGACATGGCTGATGTACCGGCTGACGCGGGTGCGCTTCGCGCCCTGGAAGAACTGGCAGATTCGTTGGTTCGTCGGGCGTTACGGCGTAGACATAGGCGAGGCGGCGAACTCCGATCCGACCGCCTATCCGCACTTCAACGCATTCTTCACCCGGGAGCTGCGCGCCGGCGGCCGGCCACTGGAGGGTGATGAAAGGACCATCGCCTGCCCGGCCGACGGGCGCGTAAGCGCCATCGGCACGATCCGATCCGGCACGGTGTTTCAGGCGAAGGGCCGGGAATACTCGGTGGCGAGCCTGCTCGGCGGCGATGACGCCCCGGGCGACTTCGACGATGGCGCCTTCGACGGCGGATCCTTCGCCACCATCTATCTGTCACCCCGGGACTACCACCGCGTGCACATGCCCATCGAAGGGCGGCTGCGGGAGACCCGCTACATCCCCGGCCGACTCTTCAGCGTCAGCTTCTCCACCGCGCGGACGGTGGATCGCCTGTTCGCCCGCAACGAGAGACTGGTGTGTCTGTTCGACACCGCCGCCGGCCCGATGGCACTCATCCTCGTGGGCGCCATGCTGGTAGCCGGGATGGAGACCGTCTGGTCCGGACCGGTGACGCCGCCCCACGGCCAGCCCACCCGGACGGATCGCTTCGGCGACACCGGCGCGGCGCTCGAACGGGGCCAGGAGATGGGGCGATTCAACACGGGCTCCACGGTGATCGTGCTATTCCCCGGAAACCGGGTGGGCTGGTCCGAGGAGCTGCATGCCGGCAGCGGCGTACGCATGGGCCAGGCAATCGGGCGGCTGCTCGGCGCCGACGCGGACGGGGCGAAGAGCGGCGCGTCAGCCGCCGAGGGCTGAGACGCAGAGCGCCAGAAGGCCCGTCGGATAGACGCCGAGGGCCAGGATCGCCAGCGCGTTGGCGCTCACCATCATGCGCATGTCCGCACTCGTCTCCACTGGCGCCGCCTCCTCCGCCTTCTCGAAGTACATCATGCGCACGACCCGCAGATAGTAGAAGACCCCGACGATGGAGAAGATGACCGCCACCACGGCGAGCCAGGTCATGTCGGCGGCCACCACCTCGCGCAGCACCGACCACTTGGCCCAGAAGCCCAGGAAGGGCGGTACGCCGGCCATGGACATCATGAGGATCAGCATGAGGAATGCATACCAGGGATTGCGGTCGTTCAATCCCTTGAAGTCCTCGATGCGATCCGCCTCGAAGCCCGCGTGGCCGAGCAGCACGATCATGGCGAAGCCTCCGAGGCTCATGAACGCGTACACGATGATGTAGAACATCGACGCCGAGTAGCCCGCACTGGTCCCCGCGATGATGCCGAGGAACAGGAAGCCCACGTGGGCGATCGTCGAGTACGCGAGCATGCGCTTCAGGTTCGTCTGGGCGATGGCGATGATGTTGCCGACACCCATGGATAGCACCGACAGGATCACCAGCATGCCGATCCAATCCCCCTGCATTCCGGGAAGCCCGTCCACCAGTAGTCGCATCAGCATGCCGAAAGCGGCGATCTTCGGCGCGCTGCCGATGAACAGCGTGACCGAAGTGGGCGCCCCTTCGTAAACATCGGGCACCCACATGTGGAAAGGCACCGCGCCCAGCTTGAAGGCGATGCCGACGACTACGAACACGAGACCGAGGATGAGGATCAGGTTACGCGTCTCCAGCGCGCCGACCTGCTCGCGAATCAGTGTGAGATCGAGAGTGCCCGTCGCCCCGTAGATCATCGACATGCCGTAGAGCAGCATCCCCGATGCGAGCGCCCCCAGCACGAAGTACTTCATCGCGGCCTCCGACGCGGTGCCCGACTCGCGATTCATCGCCACCATCGCGTAGAGAGAGAGGGACAGGAGCTCGAGCCCCAGGTACACGGTCAACAGGCTGTGGGCGGAGACCAGCACCATCATGCCCAGCACGGCGAAGAGCCCGAGGACGAAGTACTCCCCCTTCAGCAGGCCGCGGGCCTGGAGATAGACCTTGGAATAGAAGAACACGAAATAGGTTGCCAGCAGGATGAACACCTTCAAGATCGTGCCCATGGCGTCGCTGACGAAGGTCCCCGTAAAGGTTATCCGGGGAGAATCCGGGAACAGCGTGAGGCAGAGTCCTGCCGTTATCACGAGAGAGACCTGCGCGAGACGATAGGTGAACAACCGGTACTGGTCCGGCAGATACACGTCGACGACCAGCACGGCGCAGGCGGCCGTGAGCAGGAACAGCTCCGGCAGCGCACTCATGAGGTCGGACTCGAAGAAGCTCATATCTTTGTCGCCATCATCTGCTGCAGGAGATGCTCCACCGTCTCCCCCATGACATCGAGCAGCGGCGCCGGCCAGATGCCGAGCAGCAGCACGGCGGCCGCGAGGGCGCCGAGGATGACGGTCTCGCGGGGACCGATGTCATCGAGCTTCGCGACCTCGTCGTTGGCAACCGCGCCGTAGATCACGCGCTTGTACATCCACAGGGAGTAGGCGGCGCCGAGCACCAGCGTCGTGGCCGCCAGGAATGCGATCCAGAAGCTCGTCTTGAAGCTGCTGAGGATGACCATGAACTCACCGACGAAACCGGAAGTACCCGGCAGCCCGGAGTTCGCCAACGCGAACAGCATCATGAAGGCCGCGAACACGGGCATGCGGTTCACGACCCCGCCGTAGTCCGCGATCATGCGGCTGTGCATGCGGTCGTACATGACTCCAACGCACAGGAACAGCGCCCCGGAGATGAATCCGTGGGAGATGAGCTGCACGATGCCGCCCTCCACTCCCAGCGCCGC
>CBDTYP010000247.1:0-5181 GCA_965364645.1 uncultured Gammaproteobacteria bacterium
ATCCAGTACCGGGCTGTGGACTCGGCGCCGGCGGTCGCTATACGGAATCGGCAGTGCCCCGTTTGCGGCGAGCCCATGACCGGTTCGTGCACCAGGTTCGATACCATATCGTTGAGCCCTTCCACCTCGAAAGCCTCGGCGGAGTTGTCGCCGGGGTAGTTGGCGCCGTCGGCCATACGCGCATAGTCCGTGTGCAGGGCGGCTTCGCGGACTGCCTGCGGGTTGTCGTAGAAATCGTCGACGATAAGATAGGAAATTCTCACAGTGGAGGCTCCGAAGCATCGGGTAGTCCGACCCGGGAGTAACCGAGTACCCGAGCGATGGTAACAGTCCACCGAAGCGCATGGAATCGTGAGCTACATCAGTAACCCGCTGGCCGTAACCACCGTCTTGCATGCGCTCATCGTGCTCGCGTTCGGCGTGCGCATAATCATGCAACGCTCGGCGCCGGGTGTCGCTTTCGCGTGGTTGCTCCTCATCGCTATGGTTCCATTCGCCGGGGCGATCATGTACCTCCTCATCGGAGAACGCCGCATCGGGCCCGAGCGCGCCCGCCGTATCGACACTCTGTCCGCCGCCGCGCGGGGTCCCGATGGAAACATCCCCGGAGAGATATTCACCGACGTAGACTGGTCCCGCCACCCGTCCGCGGCCGCCGGCCTGGACCGGCTCGGGCGAGCCCTCTGCGCCTGCGCGACGGTGCGCGGCAGCGAAATCGAGCTCTACTGCGAATCGGAAGAGGCCATGCAGGCCCTCGCCCGGGATATCGACGACGCCGAAACCGGCATATCCATGGCGTTCTACATCTGGAACGAAGGCGGGAGCGCGGACGAAGTATTCGAGGCCGTGATCCGGGCCGCGGACCGAGGCGTCACCTGCCGGATACTGGTGGACGCGATAGGCGGGCGACCCTGGCTGAGGGGCGGACAGCCGGCGCGGCTGCGGGCCGCCGGCGTTCAAGTGCAGCCCGCGCTGCCGGTCGGGCCGATCCGAAGCTTCTTCGGCGGGGCCGGCCTGCGGCTGCACCGGAAGATCGTCGTCGTGGACGACCAGGTAGCTTGGACCGGCAGCATGAACCTCGCCGACCCGAGGATATTCAAGCACGGCGCCGGCGTCGGCGAATGGGTCGATGCGTTTGCACGGCTGCGGGGCTCGGTGGTCGCACCCCTGGGCGCCGCCGTGCTCGGCGACTGGATGCTGGAGACTGGCACGCCCCTTGGCGAACTGGCCGAGAGCGCGGGTCTGCGCCATGGGCAGCCTCGCGGCTTGGCGGACATCCAGGTCGTGCCGTCGGGGCCGGGGGAGACCGGCGATGGCTTGCTGCAGATGTTGCTGGCACTCATGAACGCGGCCCACGACGAGCTCGTGCTCACGACGCCCTATCTCGTGCCAGACGATTCGATGATTCGCGCGCTTCGCGGCGCGGCCGCGCGGGGCGTGAAAGTGTCCATCGTCGTTCCCGAACGGGTGGATTCCGTTCTCACCCGCCACGCGAGCCGCTCGTTCTTCGACGATCTTCTGGATGCGGGTGTCGAGATTTTTCTTTACCGCAAGGGGCTGCTGCACACGAAGTCCATCGTCGTCGATGGCAAACTCTCCATGTTCGGCTCCGTGAACCTCGACATGCGCAGCCTGTGGATCAACTACGAGATCGCACTGTTCGTCTACGACGCCGAGTTCTCGAACATGCTGCGCGGCCTGCAGCAGGCCTATCTGTCCGACTCCCGCGGTCTAGATCCCGGCGAGTGGGCCGCGCGTCCCTTTCGTCAGCGATTCCTGGAAAACACCGTCCGACTGGTGAGTCCGATCCTCTGAGCGCTTCATTCCCCACCCGGGATTGCACGTGTTATCTTGGCCGCCAACGGAGTTGCAGGCAGATATGACCGAGACGAACCTCACCGCCCTGGCGGCTTGCGCGCTACTGTCTCTCGCAGCCGCGGGTTGCGCCCCGACGCCGCCCTCGGACTTTTACGTACTGACGCCCATGGCAGCAGCCGCAGGCTCGGCCGCGTCGCCCTCTCGGGAGCCGTTGTCCGTGAGTGTCGGCCCGATAAAGATCCCCGAATACCTGAACCGCGCGCAGATCGTCACCCGCGCTGGGCAGAATCGCCTCGACGTGAACGAGTTCAATCGCTGGGGCGGATCGCTGTCATCGAATCTCTCCAGTGTGATCGCGGAAAACCTTTCGGTGCTCCTCGGCACCGACGAGGTGTTCGTGTTCCCCACTCAGGATCCGGTGTCACCCCGCTTCCGGGTGATCCTGTCCGTCGCGAAGCTCGACGGCGCCCTGGGAGAGAGCGCGGTGCTCGACGCACGCTGGCTGATCACCGGGCCCCGGCGCAAGGAGCAACTGGCGACGGGCCGAACGGAGATCCGCGAGACGCCGGATGGCGGCGACTACGATTCCTATGTCGCGGCGCAGAGCCGCGCGGTGGAGGCCCTCAGCCGGGAGATCGCGGCGGAGATCGTCGCGCTAATCGACGCCGGGAGCTGAGAGTACGGGGCGCCCACGCCCTCAGGGCTACTCGCCCTGGACCCGGCCGACGAATGCGCGCATGGCGTCTTCGTCGGCATCGGCGGGCACGGGCTCGTAGAAGAGTACCCGCTGCACCAGTCCGCCGGAGTAGCGCTCGCGAACTTGATCGGCGACGTCCCCATCCGCCTCCGACACAGCCAGCGCCGACAGAAGCTCGTCGCTGATGAGCGCGGGCATCTCCTGCAACCGCCCTTTCCTCATCAGCGCGCTGAGCTGCTTCCCCGTCTCAGCATGTCCGTGGAAATCGAGAAAGCCCCGGTAGCTCGGCGTCGAGGCGTATATGGCGATCTGCCGCCGCACGCCCGCCTCCGAACGGCTGCGCTCGCTCTCGGTATCTCCCCGGATGATGAAGCAATCGGTCAACAGGGTAATATCGTCCACGCTCTTCCCGCGGCCGCGCGCACCCTCGTCGATGGCGGGGCGAATCACCTCGCGCAGGTACTCCGGCGAATGCATGGGATGCACGCTGAACCCATCGGCCGCCTCCCCCGCCGCCCGCGCCATGCGCGGATTCACGCCCGCGAGCAACACCGGGATGTGGGGGTGATCGATGGGACCGCCCGTGAACATCTCGTTCATCAGCTTGAAGCGGTAGTAGGGTCCTTCGTAGTCGGGCTTCGCGCCGGTCTGAAACGTGTCCCAGATGGCGCGCAGACACCGGATGTAGTCCGTCACCCGCGCCGCCGGGTGATCGAACTCCGCGGAGAAACGGCGTTCCACGTGGGCCCTCACTTGCGTTCCGAGGCCGAGGAAGAGCCGCCCGCCGCTCGCCCGTTGCAGATCCCAGGCGGTCATCGCCATCGAGAAGGGGGTGCGCGCGAACGCGACGGTGATGTTCGTGCCCACGCGAAGGCGTTCCGTCGCGAGTGCCGCCTGCAGCAGCGGGAAGAAGGGATCACGGCTCGTCTCGAAGCTCCAAAGAGCGCCGAATCCCATGCGCTCCAACCGCCGCGCCTCGTCGGCGACGTCGGGAAGGCTCAAGTTGCGCAGCGGAGCGTCGAGAAACATGGGGGTCATCCGATTCCGGCGCCGGCGCGGGCCTAGGGCGTGAGCTTCAACGCGGCGGGAGAGATCAGGACGTCGAACTGCTCGCACCAGATCACGACGGACTTGAACTTAGTGAGGTCGACACCGTCGGGTATCGTGTAATTTTGACTGCCGGTGAAGGCCTTGAGCCTTCCCAGATCCACGAACATGGTGTCTTGAACCCGCGTCGACGGCGTGACGTCCGCGTCGGGCACCAGGTAGACGTGAAACTTCGGTCCCGGGCCGACTTCGAAATCGGTCTCGAGATGCACCAGGTTCGGATACACGCTTACTCGTCCCTTGCCGTAGTGCACGGGATCCGATGGGTTCGCGTGAACGAAGGAACCGGAGGCGACGATGTCGCCTCTGTCCGCGGCGTCCACGGTCTCGTTGACCGGCGGCGGCGGAAACAGATAGGGGAAGACGAAGATCCCCCCGGCGAACCCGCCGACCGCGCCGAGGACGACACCCATGAACAGCCCGATGATGAAGTTCTTCATGAATCAGCCCTCTTGTCGCAAACACCGGTGAATGATATCAGCCCCGTGCTTTCAGTATCGGCTGTGTCAGATCGGCGAGGCGCTCGCGCTGCCCGCCGTCGGAATCGAAATTGGACGGATCCAGCCAGCGCGTGAAGGCATCCTCGAGCTCCGGCCACTCGCTGTCGATGGCAGCGTACCACGCGGTGTCGCGGTTGCGGCCCTTGTACACCGTCGCCTGACGGAACACCCCCTCATAGGAGAGCCCGAGGCGCAGCGCGGCCGTCCGGGACCGCGCGTTGAGAGCATCACACTTCCACTCGTAGCGTCGGTACCCGGCCTCGAAGGCCCGCTTCATCATGAGGTACATGGCCTCGGTGGCAGCCGGGGTGCGCTGCAGGAGCGGCGAGTAGTTAATGTGCCCCACCTCGATCGAGCCGCTCGCCGGATTGATGCGCAGGTAGCTGGCGACGCCTGTCGCCTTGTCCGTCGCCCCGTCGATGATTGCGTGGAACAACGGATCGCTGGCCGCGGCGACTTCGTCGGTCCACTTCCTGTACGCGTCGGCGCTGTCGAAGGGGCCGTAGGGCAGGTAGGCCCAGATCCTATTCTCCCTGTCCGTCGCGTTGGCCTCCCAGAGATCGCCGGCGTGGCGCTCGGGATCGAGCACCTCGAGTCGGCAGGTGCGTCCCTCCATGGGCTGGCGGGACGGCGGATCCGGCGGCCTCCAGTCGGGGAGAGCGAAACCCACGGTGATGCCGGGATCGCTCATACGAGAACCACGGTCCACTGGGACATCGCCTTGCGGACCAGACCATCCCCTTCAAACACGAACGTTTCCGTCACGACCCTTCTTCCGACGTTGCGATAGTAGAGCGTGATGCTATCGACTCCGGCGAGAACGTCAATCAGCTCGATGGTTCGCTCCGGTCCAATCGTGATTCGATGAGTGTCACGATCCTGTCCGGCGAGTTCCGAATGTCCACATCGATGGCATCGTCCGGTTCTTCGAGATTCGCGAGCTGCGAATCCAGCATGCCGCTCTTCATGTAATGGCTCCCGCGGGACTCCATCCGATCGAGAATCGTCGATGCGTCGCCTCTCAGGTAAACGAACTCGATCTCCTGCACTCCCGCCGTC
>CBDTYP010000248.1:0-5175 GCA_965364645.1 uncultured Gammaproteobacteria bacterium
CGGGCCACGTGCTGTTCATGGTACTCGGCAACTTCATGATGGTACTCGGTGGCTCACTGATGCAGTTGATCGTCCCGGCCGCCGTCATGGGTGCATTCGTCTTCAAGCACGGCAACGCGTTCGGCGGCGCCGTCGCCCTGTGGTGGCTCGGACAGAGCGCCATGGACCTCGCGCCGTACATTTATGACGCGCGCTCCGGTCAACTGCTCCTGATCGGCGGCTTCATCGGCCAGGAGCGGCCCGGTGCCCACGATTGGTCGAATCTGCTCGGGAGGTTGGGGATGCTGGACAGCGCCCACGCCCTCGGAACCTTCACGAACTTCGTGGGCATGGCCACCATGGTCACGGCGCTCGTCTGGGCGGGCTACGTGCTCGTGCTCCAGTATCGGAATCTCGACAGGCGCTTCTGAGCTCAGCCCTCGACCGCCTTGCGAAGCGCGCCCGCCGCTTCCTCGACGCCGGTCCGGTCCACGTCGATGTGGGTCACCGCGCGCATCAGCGTGTCGTCGAGGTTGCCGATGCGCACGCCGAGGGCGAGCAGGCGCTCGCTGACATCGGGCGCGCTGACGCCGGAATCACCGGTATCGAAAAAGACCATGTTCGTCTGCACCGAATCCAGCTCGACACCGATTCCGGGTATCTCGGCGATGAGCTCGGCGAAGTGCCGCGCGTTGGCGTGATCGTCCGCGAGTCGTTCCACGTGGTTCTCCAGCGCGTAGATGCCCGCCGCGGCGACGAGCCCCGCCTGTCGCATCGCCCCGCCGAACTGGTGCTTGAAACGCCACGCGCGTTCGATGAAGTCGCTCGAGCCCGCCAGCACGGCGCCGACGGGCGCCCCGAGCCCCTTCGTCAGGCAGAGCCACGCCGAGTCGAACGGCGCCGCGTATTCGTGGGCGGGGATGCCGCTCGCGACGACTGCATTCATGAGGCGGGCGCCGTCCAGGTGACAGCGCAGCCCGGCCTCCCTTGCCGCCGCCGTCACCGCGTGGATGCGATCCATGGGCCACACCGTGCCGCCGCCCATGTTGGCCGTGTTCTCCACCGACAGGAGCCGCGATGTCGGGTGGTGACGGCTCGGCCTGCGGATGGCAGCCTTGACCTGCTCCGCGCTGAAGATCCCGTGGTCGCCGTCCAGGGTCCGGGTCATCACACCCGACAGCGCCGCGGGGCCCCCGGATTCGAAGTGCAATGCGTGCCCGGTCTTATCTACGATGATCTCGTCGCCGGGCTCGCAGTGCACACGATAGGCGATCTCGTTACACATCGTGCCGGAGGGCAGGAAGACGGCGTCCTCCTTCCCGAGGAGCTGCGACACCTTCTCGCACAGTTCCAGGACGGTCGGGTCCTCGCCCCGCTGTTCGTCGCCGACCTCCGCGTGCACCATGAAGCGGCGCATCTGGGGCGTGGGGCGGCTCTGGGTATCGCTGTAGAGGTCGACGCGCAGGGGGTTCATCGGCGGGAGCTATTCCTGGGTGGGTGAGCTTACATGCTACCATCTCGCCGCCTCATGACGGTGGTCGAGTGGAGCACCTGGCTTGAAGTGGAGAGGGAGTAAGGACAAGACACTGCTGGGCGCGGGCGATCCGCCCGCGGTGGAAGTTCTGCGTGCGGGTGCGCCGTCGCCCTTCTTTCTGACCTGCGAGCACGCCGGCAAGGTGCTCCCGCGGCGCCTCGGCACCCTCGGCCTGGAGCCGTGGCACCTGGAACGCCACATCGCGTACGACATCGGCGCGGCCAGCGTCGCCAGAGGTCTATCCGAGCGATTGGATGCCCACGTGGTCCTGCAGGCTTACTCGCGGCTCGTGGTCGACTGTAACCGCTCCCCCGACGCGGAGGACTTCGTCGTGAAAGTCAGCGAGGACACCGAGATCCCCGGCAACCTCGACGTCGGTGAGGCTGAGGTCAGCGCTCGGGCGGACGAGATCTTCCACCCTTATCACGACACCATCGCGGCCGCCATCGACGAGCGCGAAGCGTCGGATCGCCCGACGGTGCTGGTGGCGGTGCACAGCTGTACTCCGGTGTTTCATGGGGTGTCGCGCCCCTGGGATATCGGCATCCTCTACGAGCACGATCCACGCTTCGCGCGGATTCTTCTCGAGCTGCTGAACGACGAAGGCCACCTCTGCGTCGGCGACAACGAGCCCTACTTCATGACGAGCGATAAGGATTACTCGGCTCCCGTGCACGGCCAGAACCGGGGGATCCCTCACGTCGAGCTGGAGATTCGGCAGGATCTGCTGGAGACGGCAGAAGGTCAGGAGGAGTGGGCAGGGTTCCTCGCCGACATCCTGCGCGAAGGCCTGGGACGCCTGCGGGAGGAAGGGCACGTTTAAACGCGGGCTGTTGGGCTTCGCTGCGCTCAGCCCAACCTACAAAAACACAGCCTATTCGAGATCCGTAGGTTGGGCTGAGCGCAGCGAAGCCCAACAACCACCCTACAACCGCCGCACCCCGAGCCCCGGCCGATCCACGGTACGCATATAACCGTCCTCCAGCACGAATCCCCCGTCCACGACATCCCGCGCCAGATCCAGACTCCCGTCCAAGTCCAGATACCGCGTAGCCGGCGACGCCAACGCGACATGCAGGGCCGCGCTGATGCTCACGACGCTCTCGTCCATGCACCCCCACATCAGCTCGACACCGGCGGTGTCGGCGATATCGGCGATCCGTCCCGCGCTGTGCACGCCGCCGCACTTCATCAGCTTGATGTTGAAGATCCCGCAGGCCCGCGGCGGCTCGATCAACGTGAGTGCATCTCCGGGGCTGTGCAGCGTCTCGTCGGCCGCGAGACGATCCCGTACGTGTTCCGGCAGCGCGCGCATGGCCGCGATGTCGTCCGCCGCCATGGGTTGCTCGAGGAACTCGATATCGAGCGATCCGGTATTGTCCACGAACGTATTCAACTGATCGGCATCGTAGCCCTGGTTCGGATCCACGCGAATCCCGATGCCGGCATCGACCTCCTCGCGCAGGCGCGCGAGCCTTGCGAGATCCTCGTCGAGGGAGTGACCGAGCTTCACCTTCAGGATCTTGAAACCGCGTCCGACGTATTCGAGCGCTTCCTCCACGGTCTCGTCCACCGACTTGATGCCGATGGTGATGGAGGTCGGCAGCGTCTCGTGGGCGCGGCCGAGCATGTCCACCAACGGCACGCCGAGCCTCTGCGCGAGCAGATCGTGGAGCGCGATGTCCACCGCGGCGCGAGCCGCCGGGGTCTTCGGCATGCGCGCGTCGAGCTCGCGGCAGATAGCCGGAAGCGTGCGTGGATCGAGTCCTTCGAGCCAGGCGAGGGCATCCTCGTCCAGGGCCGCCGTGCAGGCATCGCGGGTCTCGCCGGTAACCATCGCGGCCGGGGACGCGCAGCCGATGCCGGTGAGCCCGTCGTCCGTCGTGAGCTCCACGAAGCTCATCTGCACGTCGTCGATGCGCCTGAGCGCGATCGTATAGGGCCGCGTCAACGGCATGGCCTCGACCTGGCTCTTGATGCCGGTAATCTTCATCGTTGCTCTTCCTCGATGTACTCGCGGACCACCGGCACCAGCCGGTCCATGCCTTCCTCGAGCGGGCGGACGACAGGAATCCCGAGCTCGCTCTCGTAGGTGCGCTGCGCGGTGATGAGATCGTCCGCGCTCACGTGCGCCCCGTTCAGCGTGACGGCCAGGGTGCGCGCGCCGTACATGGCGATGAGCGCGATCTCGTCGGCCACCGATGGGATCCGGAGCTCCCGCTCCTCGTATCCCTCGAAGAACTCGCGTCCGACGGCGTGCTGGAGGACCACGCCGTGGGCGCCTCCCGAGAGGAGGAACTCGGCTCCACAGGGTCCACTCGGATTGCGCAACGACGACTGGCCTTCGATCACCATCACGTCCGGCTCGGCCTCCCGGTCGCAGCTCACGATAGCGTGCTCGACCTCGCCGCTGACGTAGTCGTTGATGACGGCGTCGAAGACGAATCCGTAGCGTGCCCCCTGCATCCAACCGGTCTGTCCCGTGTAGATCATCTCTGCGCGCACGCTCGCGTCGTTCAGCGCCTGCACCAGGAAGCGCGTCGTCGTACGCTTGCCGAGCGCGCAGTCGGTGCCGAGTACGGCGATCCGGGGAGCGCGTACGTCGAGGACATCACCTTCCCAGAAGTGCAGGGCGCTCTTCGGAGGGGACTTGCGCAGATCGGTGAGCTCGGCGCCCGTGGCTGCCGCCGCCGCGGCAATTTCCGCGTCCTCCGACGCGGAGTCGTGCAGGCCGTTGACGACGGAGAGACCACGCTCGACGGCCTGGAGAACAATTGCGCGCAGCTCGTCGGTGAAGCGGCCGCCGTGGGTGGCGATGCCGACGACGCAGTGGCGCGGCGCCTCCTCCGAGGCGGACAGGGCCTCTTCGAGGGACGCGACGATGGGGATGCCCCGCTGCTCGCCGTCGAGCACTTCTCCCGCATCCCGCCCGGCGCAGTCCGGGTCCACGACGGCGCTTACTTCGAAGCGATCGCTGCCCCGGATGAGGCCGTGGGCGACCTTGCCGTTGGGGGTCTGGAACAGGCGGTTGGCGAGGACGATAGCAGGACTTTTCATCACGGTCGTTTCCCTGGGACTGTCGTTATTATTCAATGCCCGCTGGCATTGCGCAGCGGATCTGTGTACTCGGATCCGGCCGCCGTGACAAGCGGGAGTTGGGTGGGGCGGGGTCAGCGGGCGGCGGCCAGGGCCCGGCCGGCCTCCCGGTACTCCTGGAAGAGGGCGTCGTAGCGGTCCCTGGACCACTTCCGCAGCTTCATGGCATCCAGGACGAAGCGTGCCTGCTTGAGGTAGCCGCTGGCCTTGTCGAAGTGACCGGCTCCGGTGGCTGCCCCGGACATGGCCACGTAGCGCTCCACGATGGACTCGACACCCACGTGGGCATCGTCGTTGTCTTTCTCGATGGCGAGCACGGTCAGGTAGTCGGACAGGGCGTTCTTCTTTTTCGGCTTCGTCAGCCGATCGGCGCGCATGTTCTCGGCGGCGCTGTCGAGGAGCACCACGACCTTCTCCGCCCGTGTCAGGGGCTTGGCGGGCTTTTTCGCCGTGGACTTCTTCGTGGTGGTCTTCTTCGCCGGCGGCTGCGTCTTCGCGGGCGCCGGGGCAGCCTTGGCGACCTTCTCGGGTGTCTTCTTCTCGGGCGTCTTCTTCTCAGGGGCCTG